>VMSU01000217.1 GCA_013792005.1 Desulfobulbaceae bacterium | reverse complement strand
GGGCGGCATCTTTTTTGGCTTGTGTAAGGATTTGGGTCGAATAGGGACTGTACAGCAGGCCGATGCGTTTGACAGTGGGAGAGAACATGGTCAAATTGGCAAACTGGGTGCCTGGTGCAACTTCGGCGGCGATGCCGACAATGTTGTGGTTGTTGTCCAGCAGGTTGTAACGCTGCCAGTTGAGAACCATGGCAAAGATAACCGGGATCTCCTGGTGGTCTTTGGTCCACAGTTTGGCGGCATAAGCAGCCTTGGCCCCTAGTGCGTAAATAAGGGCGGGTCGACTAGCGAAGAGCCGATCTTTCAGGCCTGGATCGCGTTGGATGTCGCCCTGTAAATCAAAGAGTTGGCAGGGTAGGATGACTTCCTCTTTGAAGGCGGTGGCCTGCTGCAGATAGGCCTCGCTGCTGTCTGACAGCAGGATTGCGATCTGGCCACTGTTTGCAGCGGCAGCCCGGGCCGGTTCCGCGAGGCGGAAGACGATGGCCGTCAGGGCGATCAGCACGAGGATGATCTTATAAAGTGGGTGATTGCCAGTCATCAATGTTTAACAGCTCCATGAGTTGGGCGGTATTTTTGTCGTGTTTGCCTGTAAGCAGGCTGGTGCGCATTTTATCCAGTTCCTGAGGAGTGAGCACCCCTTCTGCATAGCACAAGATCGGCAGGGGTATAGGTGATGACACTGCCAGTATCTTGACTGTTTTTAAAATATTGGGATTGATTTTGCCAATGCTTTCTAAATTGTTTTGAGAGATCAGGGCGGCTTGTACTTGTCCCAGCGCCAGGGCAAACAGGGCATCTGAGTCTTTGGTGGTGGTGATGAAGTTCAAGGTGTTGGCTTCTAGTCCGTGTTCCTTGAAAATTGTCTCATTGAGCATGGTTATGCCGGCTGGGCCAACGGGAGTCATGGCTATGGTCGGTCCGGCAAGCATTGATAAGGTCAGGTCCGAGTTGGCGCCAACCAGCAGAACTTTACGGTAGTGAGTGACCCCTCGGTATACAGGGACCATGAATGGTTTGAAGTTATTGCCGTTGCCATCCTGCTTGAGATACCATTCCGGCAGAAAGACCAGAGATGGCTTGCGTTCCTTGACTTGGCGGTCAAAGTCCTGGAAACGGGCAAATGGTTGGAAAGAAAAAGTGAAGCCATGGGAAGATAGAAAGGAATCCATCATCAACTTCAGGCTGGCAAAGTTGGTAAAACTTGAATCCGGATTGAAGTAAAAGAAGTGAGCTGAGGCGGTGGACCCGGTCAGGTGCGGGATTGCCAGCAGGAGGAGCAGGAGGCCGACAAGATTTTTGTGGTGTATTTTTGAGAGTAGGCGCATCACTGTGTCGGACAAGGGGCATAGTTCATGATTTGTTCACCATACCACAGTTCCCCTGATTTTCAAGAGGAAACCCTCGGCCTTGCAAGTACTAAAAAATATAGATGAAGTCTGTCTTCTTTAGTACTTGCCGGGCGAAAAAAGTGGGGCTGGCCTCAAGAAAAATTTTACCTCACGCGCTGCGAATCTGGCCGAGTTGTTCCCTGGCAAAATCGATTGATGGATCCAGGGATAGAGCAAGTTCAAAGCATTGTTCCGCCAAGGTGAAGTCGTTTAATTTCCGGTAATTGACACCAAGGTTGGCATAGTCGATTGCCGAGGATGGGGCAAGCTCGACAGCTCGTTGGAAATGGGCGACTGCAATTTGGTACTGATCAAGCTTGTAGTGGCAAACGCCCAGCATATTGTGAAGATCGGGCCGCTCGTCGTCATGGGTCACGCCTTGTTGAAGCACGGTGATGGCCTCTGGGTACTTGCCCTGATCTTTGAGGCAATTGCCCATATATGAGTAGATATAAGGGATGTCTTCGTCCTCCGGATTCTGGTCAAGGGCCCGCTGCAGGTGGACCATCGCCTCGTCGTAGCGTTCCAGGGTGTGGAGGTTGCGGCCAAGGTAGAAATCGATGTAGTAGGCGTTAGGTAGGAGTTTCTGCATGGTCATCAGTTGCTGGCAGCATTCGTCCGGGTCGAGGGTGCGTTCTGCCACTAATTTGGCGGCGAAGAGTCCGACGTTATTGATCATCGACCGTTCTCGGAAATGGGCGCCAGGGATAATGGTGTAGATTGCCGGGATCTGCAGTTTGTCGTGAATAGTGTTGAGCAGGTACACCTCCATGTCAAGCTTCTTGAGGACGGCGAGCATGTTCTCAATTTCCGTCTTGATGTTGTTGTCACCAAGATCAGGCATTTGGTCGACACGAATTGATGTGCCGGGGTGGGTGATATAGGGGACTTCGTCCATGCTCAAGGGTTTTGGCAGACCGCTGGCCACGTAGTTAGCCTTGGTGTGGAAGTCTCCGGCCAGCTGTGCTACCTCGGTCAGCGCCCGGATCAGGGCTTTTTCCGGACTGGGTGTGGTGCCTGCAGTGTAGACGATCTCACTTAAGTCCGGAAAGGTGCTTCGATCAATGGCTAAAGCGGAGACAGTGGGGATGCCGGTGTCGAGGGTGAAGTCGTTCAGGTAGAGTTCGATACCGTTGCGATGGAATTTCTCGAGGAGTTCTCTGGCTACCGGATCGGTGACGCTGTCGGAGTCGATCAGTGGGGTCTTGAGGTGTTTATGGCTTACAAGGGCGCAGACGTGCCGTTCGATGATCTCGCAGATGCCTTGGTTGATAGCTTCTTCATAGGTGTTGCCGGCGGAAGGTCCGTTGAACTCGTTGATAGCGAAGAACCAACTGAATGGCACCATGACTTCCTTGGCTTCTCCCAGGTTAGTGGCCCAGGTCCATTGGATGGGGATGTCGTTGATCAACTGTTCCAACAGGCCAATATCTGTGGTGGTGTCATGCACTGATTGCAGGAGTTTCTCGAGCGGCAGCAGCGGGTAGTCACTTTGTTTCATCTCGGCGTAGGTGGCGGTGATGAAGTTTTCCGGATTCTTGATGAAGCTGAAAAAGCTGAAACGCTCTCCCAGTTCCATGCAGGCGCTGGCTCTGGATTGCTCTGGAGTGCTGCCCTTGCCCATCTGTTTTTTATTGCCAATGGTCTGGTGGGCATCCTTGCCACAGACGCTGAAGTAGACCGGAATGTCAAGGCGACCGGTATCAATCCGCTTGACCTCTTTGAGGATGTCTAGTTTGACGTCCTTTAGTTTGTCCATGAAGCGCTGGACAGTCTCCACCGGGGTGCAGGCTTTGTCTTGATCGTACGTGTAGTGTTTTTGGCAGTCTTGGAGGCGGATAGGTTTTTTGTTCATGGCGTTTTTTTGTCTTAGGTCTTGAGAATATGGTGAGGTTTCATGGCCGATGCCAGACCAGCGCTGGGTTCTGATGAAATTGCCCCCGGCTTAAAAGTGTGACAATGTGGCACTATAGTGAGAAGTGTGGCAATGCGCAATTTTTTTTTGCATACTCTATCACCGTCAACTGTCAACCGTAAACCGTAAACCGACAACTTGAGCAGATGAACAGCTGAACGATAACAGGGTTGTTATCGATAATCACGATTTTTTTGGAGGGAGGTTGTTTGGGGTTTAGCTTTTTGAAAGTGATCGGCAGTCCGGTTACGGCAAGTATGTGGCGATTTGATTTCGTGATTGATGCAGTTTTTTGCATAATGGTCCGTGGCACGGAGGCGCTGTTTGTTGCTGTGAAGCGGCGGGGCAGGCGGGAGATGTGCTTTAGTGTTATCGCAACGGAGGATTGAAGTAGCCGAAACGTAGTTCAGGAAAGCGGTTTCGGATGGTGGTTAGCCATGGCGTGATTCCGCAGGTCTCACTCTCTTTGGGGTGATGAATGGCCTCAAGGTACCAGTCTGGGTCCATGTTCAGGTTGCGGAGTTGAACAAAGTCTGGCCGATAGTTCTCAATCAGGTGGCAGAAGGCCTCGGTCTCGTCGGCTGAATCAGTTACCCCTGGGCAGATGAAATAGTTGAGTGAGACGAATCGACCTCGTTTTTTCATCTCCACGATGGATTGGCGCACATCATCAAAATTAAAACCCTTGGGACGGTAGTAGAGACTGTGAACATGGGGACGGGCGCTATTAATGCTGACCCGGATGCTGTCTAGTCCGGCCTCGGCCAAGCTGGCCACTGCTTCCGGAATGCTGGCATTGGTGTTAAGATTAATGGTGCCGCGGCTGGTTTGGCGGCGGATAGAGCGGATGGCTCGTTCAATGGTCTCTGCCTGGAGCAGGGGTTCTCCCTCGCACCCTTGGCCAAAGCTGACCACAGCATGATCGACGGCATTGAGGTGGGAGAGCGCCACTTCGGTGATCTCAGCTGGCGTGGGCACGAATTTGATCCGGTCCTGGGTTGAAGGGCAGCAGCCGGATGGTTGCAGGGAGATGCAGCCGAGGCAGGCGGCATTGCAGGCAGGGGATGTGGGAAGGGGCGCTTCCTCTCTGCCCTGGAAGAAATTTTTTGCCGCCGGGCAACTATATGTCAGGCTGCATTTGCCTAAGTGCTGGATCAGCCGGTTTTCGGGATTTCGTTTCAGTGCGGCCAAGGTTCGAGTCTTGATCTTGTTTGTGTCAAACTTGCTCGCATCTTGCCGAATGCTGAGGTCGCTACGGAAAGATGCCACCCAAAACTGATTGTTGTGCCAACCGACAGCGGTGTAGGCA
This sequence comes from Desulfobulbaceae bacterium, assembly GCA_013792005.1. Lineage (NCBI taxonomy): Bacteria > Pseudomonadati > Thermodesulfobacteriota > Desulfobulbia > Desulfobulbales > Desulfobulbaceae > Desulfobulbaceae bacterium. Next base: position 468 of record VMSU01000217.1, on the reverse strand, counting down.
AAAAGCGGCAAGGGCTGAATTGATGGATCCTTCTTTTCAAAGGCGGCAGTCTGGATGGTGGTATGTGCCGGAGCGACAAAGGCTGCGACCGCCTGGATGCCATCGACGGAGTCATAGGGGTTGTCTGCAAGTCTTGCGGGTTGGCCGTCTGCTGGATCAATACCAATCGGCAAACGACCGGGCAGCACGAACAGTTCGCTGCCTTCTGGGAGAGGAATGAGATCGGTCAGCGCCGGCTTGGCATAGTGGTACCCGCTTCGTCCCGCCATCCAGAGTTCGGGAAATTCCTGTATCTCTCCTTTGCTGTTGGCAAACAACAGGCATGGCATCTGTTCGGGGTGGCGAGGAGTCATGGATGGGGTGTCTTGTTCTGCTGGACGGTCGATAAGTCCTTGGTCTTATTGTTAGCCAAAGAGTATCGGGACCATAGTGTATAGTTGTCGGTTTGAGCGTCGTGATCTCAATCCG
>VMSU01000216.1 GCA_013792005.1 Desulfobulbaceae bacterium | reverse complement strand
AGAGGGAGAAACATAGATATCATCAGGACCAGGGAGATAGTTGTAATCTGGGGCTCGAAGAAAGCCAAAACCATCCGGCAATATCTCCAGCACACCATTTCCTCGATTACTTTCCGATTTTTCCTCATGCGCTGCAATTGCCTTTAAAATCTCAAAGATCAATTCTTGCTTGCGTAGACTGCTATACCCCTCGATCTTGTAATTCTTTGCGAGTTTAGTCAGTTCTTCGATCTTTTTCAGTTTTAATTCCGCCAAATCCATAAAGGCAATTCTCCTTGCTGTTGGGTGTCCCAAGAGGCTCGATTAGTGGTTACCATGATCAAACATTGACAATAAGTAAGGAATACCTAAGGACAATAGAGGACCAAGGATTATAAGTTGTGTGGGCTGTACAGGACAGCGGCAATTTAGAGAGTGAATATATATGATAAATAATTAGTAAAACTGATGTGCTGTACCTTCAAATTGAACAAAGTATACGCAACATCTGAGCTGCTCAAAGGAGGCGGTTCGGTTATGAGTGAAAAGATCTTTGGGGTATGATTAATTCAGGCTTGAATGGAGGGGGGACAGAGTTGAATACGGAGAATTAAAATTTCCGCCTGAAATTTGCCTCAACAACAAACTTTATATGTTTATATACGGGCTAGTAACAGAGAGTGTCAAGTTTTTTTTTACCAAAAGGGAGACACTCTGCTTTTTTAACTGCTTCGAGCTGAGAAAGTGTGTCCGTCCACGCACCGCTATTGTTAATTACACAGTCAGCAAATGAAATTTTTTCTTGTATGGACCTTTGATTGCGTAACGCAGCCAAAGCTTGAGCCTTGTTAACTCCATCCCGGGCCATGACCCGGTGAATACAGGTGTTGGGATCAGCGTACACAACCAGAACCTTACTGAAGTAAGATTGCCAATTGACCTCATAGAGTAAAGGAACTTCAACCAGGCATGGCATAGTGAACTGAGCAGTTTTTACCTTAAGATTTTCCAGAACCAGTGGATGAAGAGCATCTTCAACACTCTGACGCAATGAGGCATCGGCAAAAATAGCCTGACGCAATTTTGACTTGTTTAACCGGGATTCAATATCAAAGTAAGTTTCACCGAGTATTGCTTTTAAACACATCCAGCCAGAATGTCCCGGTGAGAGCAATATTTTCACCTCGTCATCGGCATCATAAACAGGAAGCGCCCATTCATGGCCTAACCATTGTGCCACTTTGCTTTTTCCTGATCCTATACACCCAGTCACAGCTATAGCCTGAGGCGACAGGTCCAGATCAATTCCTTTCATAATTCACGTACACTGAACTGTAACAGTTCGAGAACCCCAGCCAAATCTGGGGACAACTCAGCAACATATGTGACTTGCTGATTAGTGGCGGGGTGGGAGAACGAAAGTCGTGATGCATGAAGACATTGGCGTTTAATCCCAAGGTCATTGTACTTATCATTTTTTTTCCCATACACTGCATCTCCAGCTACAGGGAGACCAATGGATGCCATATGGACTCGGATCTGATGTGTCCTTCCAGTTTCAATTCCGATTTCAGCCCATAATAAATTATGGTCAAAGCGAGTCATCACCTTCCAGTTGGTCACCGCCGCCTTGCCACGCGTTTCGGCAACAACAGCCATTTTTTTTCTGTTAACCGGATGACGTCCGATCGACGAACAGATCTTCCCCTCCTTTCCAGATGGTACACCATCCAAGAGGGCATAATAGGTTTTCTTCGCAGTTTTATTTTTAAACTGACTGGATAGGGAGTGATGAGCCTCGTCATTTTTTGCAACAACCATCACCCCTGAAGTATCCTTATCAAGACGATGGACTATTCCTGGTCTTATTTGACCGTTTATACCTGAAAGTCCGGTACAGTGATGTAACAATCCGTGGACCAGAGTTCCTGTCAGGTTGCCGCAGGCGGGATGCACAACAATACCTGGAGGTTTGGAGAGGACAAGAATGTAATCATCTTCGTAGACAAGGGTAAACTCAACAGGCTCCGGAACTAGTTCGGATGGTATTGGAGCCGGGACCGAAACTTGAATTAACTCATGGGTTCTAACGCGATAGTTATTCTTTCGAACCAGGTCATTTACAAGAACCTTTTTCTTGACTATCAGTTCTTGAAACATGGCCCTGGAAAAATCGCCTGAAAAAAGTGCCGCGTGCTGTGCCAAAAACTGGTCCAGTCGCTGACCATGATTTGACTCAAGCACGGTAATTTCGACTAAGTGCTCAGCAGGTATGTCAATGAGAATATCAGTGGACACGGGGTTATTTTATTGGAGAAAAATCTGTACCAAAAGACTTATCCAGTTGAAACCCCCTCCAATACTAGAAATTCATCATTAATACAGAAAAAACAATGAATCCGTTTATATTTCGACAGTATGCAAGGGGCTAAAGAGAAATGAATGATCAGATAACAGCAGATATACTCAAATCCAACTATTATGAAAAGATGTGATTAATACGTTGAGCTACAACATCCTCATTGGTGCAGTTTGCAAGTGATATTTCTTTAACCAGAAAATTCTGAGCAGTGTCCATCATTTTTCTTTCACCAAAAGACAAAGTCTTGTCAGTCTGAAGAATGTACAAATCTCGTAATACTTTTGCAATTTCATGCACAGAACCTGTCTTGATTTTGTCCATGTAATCCCGATACCGCTGATTCCAGGGTTGTGTGGGGATAGTGACGTCCCGGTCTTGGAGTATGGAGTATATCTCATCGACTTGATCCGCCTTGATAATAGCCCGCAATCCAACATTGGCAGATGAAGAGGTTGGAATCATAATAGTCATATTGTTTGCGACAATATTAATTACATAGAATGATTGTTTAAGATCACCAACAGCCCGAGTCTCTATTGATTCAATTTTTCCTACACCATGAGCAGGGTAAACTGCCATGTCACCAATCTGAAATGCAAGGAGATTTTTTTTGACCATATTCATTGTGTCCAAGTAGAAGCAGTCTCGTAAGGTTAAGACTTAAGGGAGAGAAGATCAATCGTGGAGAAGGAGAGGTATACTTTATAAACTTGAAAGATGAGACACTATACCACATTTTTGGCCATTATGCAAATCTGAGATCGAAACAGCCGCTGAATCGTTATAAATCAACTAGTTATCATACCTTACGGCTATTAACCATCGACATGGCAAACAGAGGACCCTTTTCAAGAATTAATTGAATCGTCTGACAAATAATCGTCATCTCACCATCAATTGAGGCCCGCTCTTCGCTACTGAATCTGGTAAGGACAAAATTTTTAACAGGGATCATTGGATCAGGACGCCCAATACCCAATCTGATTCTGACGAAGTCATTACTCTGCAGATGAGAAACCAACGACAGGATTCCGTTGTGCCCACCAGCACCTCGACCGACAACAACTTTGATCCGACCAAGAGCAAGATCCAGATCATCATGGACTACGATAATGTTTTCTGGCCTGATCCTATAATAGGTGGCGATTGCGCCAACCGCCCTTCCGCTTTCGTTCATGAACGTCTCAGGCTTGACCAAGATAACACCATTTCCACTAAGTGAAGTCTTGACGACTCGGGCATTCCATTTGGAATCGGAGAATGAGACATGAAGTGTATCAGCGAGGTAATCAAGTAATTGGAAGCCGATATTGTGACGGGTACCCTGGTAGGTCGCCCCAGGGTTGCCGAGCCCAACAATAAGATGCATGATTATTCTCCCTTGAAAGTGCATAAAAAAAGCCAAAAAAGGGTCATACCTTTTTTGGCTTTAAAAAAAAATGCGTGTAACTATAATACTATAGTAGAAAAGTCAATCGAGCTTAGTTCATCCCCTTCGGGAACTACCTGTACTCTCTGATTACTTCTTCTTGCCTTTCTTGGCAGGAGCAGCAGTCTCTTCAACCTGCACCACAACTGGCATTGAGACAGACACGCACACGTTATCCTTATTAGTAATCAACTCAACACCAGCAGGAATATTCAAATCAGCACAGGTGATCTTCTCATCAACACCCAAATCGCTGAGATCTTTTTCAATAGATTCAGGGATATCAAGAGGACATCCTTTAAGAGTAACATTTCGGATAAAGATGGTCATATCGCCGCCTAAATCGACGCCTTTGGCTTTGCCTACAAAATTAACAGGGACCGTAAACACTAATGGGGCATCAAGTGAAATAGAACAAAAATCGGCATGAAGCAATCCGTCACTAATCGGATCTGTTTGAAGTTCCTTAACCATAACGTGTAAACAAACATCACTCTGTTCATTCTTTACATTAAGGTTATAAACGGCATTCCTTCTCTGAACCTTCAACAAGGTTTGCGTCAATTCCTTGGTGTTCATCTTAAGTGCTAACGGTTCCGTGTTATGCCCATACACGATTGCTGGAGTAAGTCCTTCCACACGAAACCTGCGAGATTCACATTTCCCGAAACTATTTCTCACTTGGGCGTTTAAATCGAACTGTAACATCTGCGTAACCCTCCACACCGGATTTCATCGGTTTATATTAAAATTTGAGCAAGACAAGCGTTCTTGCTCGAAATGCTCAGAAAAATCTGCGAAACATTATACGAACAACGAACTAACAGAATCTTCTGAATGAATACAGGAAATTGCGTTACCAAAAAGTTCTGCGACTGAAAGAACTTTAATCTTCTTACACTTAAGCGCGTTTTCACGCAGTGGGACACTGTCAGTGATTACCAATTGCTTGATTTGCGATGCTTCAAGCCTGTCAATGGCTGGGCCTGAAAGGACACCATGGGAGCAACAGGCATGTACCTCTTTGGCCCCCCTCTCCATAAGTATGTCGGCTGCTGAGCATAAGGTTCCTGCCGTATCTACCATGTCGTCGAGCAATACTGCTGTTTTACCGGCAACGTCACCAATAACATTCATTGCCGCACAGACATTGGCGCGTTCTCGGCGTTTGTCAATAATGGCCAAATCCGCATTTAACCTCTTGGCAAAGGCCCTGGTTCGCTCAACACCTCCAGCATCAGGAGATACCATCACCACCTCATCAAACTGACTCGAAATATGTTTTAGCAAAATAGGGGCTGCGAATAGATTATCTACCGGGATATTGAAAAAACCCTGAATCTGTCCGGCATGAAGGTCCATAGTCAGAACCCGGCGGACACCGACCACCATCATCATCTCAGCAACTACTTTTGCCGTAATAGGAACTCTGGGTGCTACTTTCCTATCCTGTCGTGCATAACCATAATAGGGCAAGACAGCAGTAATCCTTCGCGCTGATGCACGCCTTAGGGCATCAACCATGATCACCAACTCCATCAAATGATCATTGACAGGGGGACAAGTGGGCTGAATAATAAAGATATCATTGCCACGAACATTCTCACCAATCTCAACAAAAATTTCACCATCACTAAAGGTTCTTACTTCGGCCTTGGACAGTTCCATATTCATGTGTCGACATATTTCTGTAGCAAGTTGTTTGTTGGCGTTACCAGTAAATATCTGCATGCTTCTTGGCATCTCTTGCGTCCCTTTCTTCTCTGATACACAGATATAAAATTTGGCTGGGGCGGTAGGATTCGAACCTACGAATGCAGGCGTCAAAGGCCTGTGTCTTACCGCTTGACGACACCCCAGTGTAAATCTTTTTATTATAATGGGTTGACCAAAAAAACATCGCGATACAGATTTTGAAAAAAGGCGAATGCGTTCTGAGCCAAAGGGTATTCTTTAAAAACCCCAAATACTGTTGGACCACTTCCTGACATAAGAGAAGCGATCGCCCCTTCATTATTAAGCGTATCATTTATTTTTAATATTTCTGGATACTTTGTGATCGTCACATCTTCCAAGTCGTTAAACAATGTGTGACTTGTTTGGTTACCTGTAAAAACAGACCCAAGTAAAGAGATGCAATTATCAACAGAATGTAAAGAGCCGCCTAAACTATAAGACTTGTTGCCTGTTGTCAATATTAAATTCTCATACACCCATCGAGTTGGCACAGCAAACCCTGGATTCACTAAAACCAGCCAATACCCGGTCGGCCCAGAAAATGGACTAAGTTCTGTTCCAGTCCCTGTTGCTAACGCTGTTGGCTCCTCGACAATAAAAAAAGGGACATCGGCGCCAAGTTTTGCAGCTAATGAAAGCAGGGTCTCACTGCCGAGTCCGGTACCATATAATTTGTCCAGTCCAACAAGCACAGCTGCGGCATCGCTACTGCCACCACCTAACCCAGCGGCAATGGGAATTTTTTTATATAACGTAATTCGTAAATTATCAGGAATTCCAGTGAATTCAAAAAAACTTTTTGCAGCTCTCCATGCCAGATTAGAACTATTTGCTGGTAGTGACGATGAAGGGCAACACAACTGAATCCCCTGCCTTCCAATCCTCAAGTTGATTGAATCGGCTAGATCAATTTTTTGCATTACTGAACTGATGTTGTGATAACCATCCGTTCGCTTGTCAAGCACCGCCAGAAAAAGATTTATTTTAGCCGGCGCTTCAATATTAAGTTCGCTCATACTCAAGATCTGTCACGTCTCCTTTTGGGGAACCAGAGGCTTATTCCCCGTGAAGTCAATGAGTATCAGGAACGAGCTTTTACGTAACGCATCTTTAAATCATACAGGCTGGTTTCAACCAACTCGGTTTCTTCATGAGTAAGATTTCCCCGTGTTTTCGATTGAAGCATGGACATGGTGTCGATAGTATGTTTAGCGAGAAGCATATCCTTTTGTTGCTTCCCAGTAACCGGATCAAAAAGCTCACCAAGATGATAAAGAGCAGATGAGTTCAAGGCCATAAAGAACGTGGTAAATGAAACGTCAGGCATCACACATTTACCATTCTTTAATACCAAGCCAGGTGCACAGGGGCATGGCTCTTCATTTTTTCCGCTCTGGGTGTTCATACTCCCTCCAGACAGTAGAGATTAAAAAAAGAAGACATGCTCAAAAATGGGCCTTTTGCATTTAAAAAGATATTTTTCGAAAAAATCGAATCAGCAAGCCAGAGCCATCTCACAAAGATGGCAATTCAAGCGCCATAGCCTGACTTACATGGGGAAGTTGTCGAACCTTATCCAGTTCATCATCTGAAAGTAAGCGATCAGTATTCAACAGGATAACATTCTGTCCTTGGGAATCCTCTGAACCAACAGTCATATTCCGAATGTTGATCCCAAAAGTACCGATAGTAGTACCCAACGCGCCAATCACACCGGGCACATCCTTATTGTGCACATACAGCAAAGGACCGGCTGGCACAGCTTCCATGCGGAAGGTATTGAAACGCACCAAACGAGGTTCATTTTTACCAAACACTGTCCCTACCAAGGTGTTCTCCCCATCCGTTGTTTTGACGGTAACCTTAATCATGTTAGTAAAATCGTCTGAATCATTGGTCTTTGACTCAATCACCTTAATTCCGCGATCTTTTGCAACCATCGGTGCATTAATGAAGTTAACCGCCTCTTTCAGGATCGGGGTGAACAGGCCCTTCAGGAATGAAACAGTGACAGGAGTAACATTGGCATTGGCAAGGTCACCAATATATTCGATAGAGATCTCTTCAATCCCCCCTTTAGTAATCTGCATGTGAAACGCACCCATGCGATCCATCAGGGTCAGATACGGACCAACTTGCTTCATCACATCAGCGCTGACGGATGGGACGTTAACAGCGTTAGTGATGCTCCCAGTATTAAGGTAATCGGCCATCTGCTCGGCAATCGCAATGGCGACATTTTCCTGAGCCTCAGCAGTCGAAGCTCCAAGGTGGGGTGTACAGATGAAGTTATCAAGCGAAAGCAAGGGGGTATTATCAAGAGTTGTCGGTTCAACTTCAAAGACATCCAAAGCTGCCCCGGCGATCGTTTTATTGTTCAATGCATCATACAGTGCTTCCTCGTCAACAACACCGCCTCTAGCACAATCGATAAACATAGTTGTTGGCTTCATCAGCTTGAACATATCGGCTGAAATCAACTTGGCGGTTTCTTTTAAGAACGGCACATGAACTGAAATATAATCACTACGTTTGCACAACTCTTCCAGGCTAACGAGTTCAACACCCAACTTATCGACAATTTCTTTCGGCATATGGGGATCAAAAGCAATAACTTTCATCCTCAGGCCTTTGGCTCGATCCGCTGCGATGGCACCGATCCGACCGATACCAACAATACCAAAAGTTTTTCCCGTAACCTCACGGCCAGAAAATTTCTTTTTCTCCCACTTGCCTTCCTTCATGGAAGCGGTGGCCTGAGGGATATTACGGGTTAATGACATCATCATAGAGATGGCATGCTCAGCGGCTGTGGTAGCATTTCCGTCCGGGGCATTCATGACCACAATCCCCTTTTTGCTGGCAGCCGGAATATTCACGTTATCAAGCCCGATACCAGCCCTGCCAACAACCTTAAGATTATCAGCAGCAGCGATGATTTCGTCAGTAACCTTAGTGGCGCTACGAATTACCAAACCGTCGTACTCCGGAATAATTTTTTTTAACTCTTCCGGAGTAAGGCCGGTCTGGATGTCCACTTCAATTCCGGCGTCTTTAAGAATTTTTGCGCCAATTGGGGCTAAATTATCACTGATGAGTACCTTCATTGTTCTCCTCAAATATCATGGTAGGGGGGTTGATTCCAGGGGAAGCAAAAGTGTTCCTCCTGGATGACGCCAGGGAAAGTTAGTAAGTATGCTAAAACTCCAGTAATGGTGAATTATTATTCGTTCCCATCACTATGAAAAATGTTGAAATATGCTGCTCAACGCTTCATTTGTCAAGAAGTTATTCGCGTGCTCTACCTTCATGATCAAAGGAAACACGCTGAGAAATCGACTGGCTCAGGATCGTCATCGTCACCTACATCTTGTAGCAAAGAAGATTTTGACTGTAAAAGGTACTGTTTTTCCCACTCAGATCTCCTGGTTGTAAAGAGTTGTTTTACAAACTCTTCTTTGGCAAGATAACCTAACACATTGTCATCAAAGCAGTTACGCAATTGAATGAGAACGTTATCTTTTTCCCCGTCGTCGATAAAATTACGCTCTCTGAATGCCTCGTAAAAAAGTTGCCCCCCAAACTGTTCACGGCAAAAGAGTGTTTGCTCATCGTCCCCGTTCAGAGCCTCCATCATCCATTCTTGCTGAGGAATAGAGGCATGACACCGCAGTTTAACCAGCCAGCGATCACCGGCAATTTTTTTTGATTCATCAAAATATCGGATTGTTATTCCGTTAGTTAATTTTTCTTTCCTTTTCATAGCTACCTTGACCATGCCTTAACCTGATGTTATTTAATGAAGGGATTATCTATTTCTGGTAAACGTACGATACGTTAAATCTTTCCTGATCACCCAATTTCGGATAGAGCGAAGGTAATAATGTATCTCTACCTGAATTCGATGGACTATTACAGAACCATTACTACCATAAAACACAGTTTGAATCGAGAGCTAGGATGACCATACGAATATACGACACCAAAAACGGACAAAAAAACCCATTCATCCCTTTGACAGAGGGTCATGTAAAAATGTATGTCTGCGGCATTACCGCCTATGACTATTGCCATATCGGCCACGCCCGTTCCACGCTCATTTTTGATATGATTGTCAATTATCTTCGTTTTCGAGGATACGCTGTTACCTATGTCCGAAATTTTACTGATATCGATGATAAAATAATCAACCGTGCCAATGACCAGGGGACCACCTCAGAGGAACTGGCCAACCGTTTTATTGATGAATTTTATACCGACATGGCGCAACTTGGGGTGACTCCCCCTGATATCGAACCCAAAGCGACTGACCATATCCCTGAGATTATCGATTTAATAACAGAATTGATTCACAAGAGGTTAGCTTACCAAGTAGGAAATGATGTCTATTTCTCCGTCAATCAATTCCCCGGATACGGCTCGCTCTCTGGTCGAATCATAGAAGATTTACAGGCCGGAGCCCGTATTTCTGTTAATGAAAGTAAGAATAATCCTATGGACTTTGCTCTCTGGAAGGGAAGCAAACCAGGGGAACCAACATGGGACAGTCCTTGGGGGCCTGGACGTCCGGGATGGCACATTGAATGTTCGGCAATGAGCCGGAAATATCTCGGCAACTCCTTTGATATCCACGGTGGCGGGGAAGATCTTGTTTTTCCTCATCACGAAAATGAAGTTGCCCAAAGCGAGGGCGCTAGCGGAGTAACCTTCGTCAACTACTGGATTCACCACGCTTTCGTAACAATCAGCAATGAGAAAATGTCCAAATCTCTACATAATTTTTTAACCATCCGGGAAGTTCTTCAGGACCATCACCCCGAAGCCTTACGGCTGATGGTATTTTCTACCCATTATCGGCACCCGCTTGATTTCTCCGACTCAGCGCTTCAGGATGCCCAGACCGGAGTCAAACGCCTCTATAATTGTCTTGCCGACTGCCAGCAATTACCAGCTGGCCATGAGGGAGTGCCCATCAGCGCTAAACCTGAAGAGGTTATTGCTGTCAATTCTCTCAACCAAAGATTCTGTGAGGCAATGGACAACGATTTTAATACCGCCCAGGCCTTAGGTGTTCTGTTTGATGGAGCGAAAGCGATCAACCGGATCAGACAATCCCTACCTAAAAAACCTGCAGTAGCAGATATTTCCCTGCTTAAGTCCGGCGCAGAGATGTTAGTCAGCCTCGCAGACATCCTGGGATTGCTCCGGCAAGATCCAGTCTCATTCTTTGCCAAGCAACAAACTGCTCATCTAAAGAATATAGCGATGACAGAGGATGAGCTGCTAGCCCTCATTACAGAGCGATTGGCTGCCAAGGCCCGCAAAGACTGGGCTCGTGCCGATGAGATCCGAGATCAACTGCTCGCTAAGAAAATTGAATTAAAAGATGGGGCCAACGGAACAACATGGGTAGTGTTAAGCAGTTAACCAACCAATCAGTTACCTTCACTATTAAAATCTCAGCAAGGAGACCCCGTGTTAATCGAGTTATGTTTGGCTGTCGCGTTTGCCATAATTGTTTCATTCCTTTCCAGTCTCACAGAAGCAGCTCTCTACTCCATCTCTACAAGCCAAGTTGAAGTTCTTGCAGGTTCTGGTCGGCGCTCTGGGGCGATATTGAAAGAACTCAAGGCCGATATCAACAAACCAATTACCGCCATCCTGACCATAAATACTATAGCCAACACTATGGGTGCGGCTATTGTCGGCGCAGCGGCCGCCGAACTTTTCGGTGACCATACGTTAGGTGTCTTCTCTTTTATCCTTACCTTAGCCATTCTGGTTTTTTCGGAAATCATCCCCAAAACTCTTGGCGTCTCCTACTGTCAAGAACTTATGCCGTGGATTGCCCATCCACTGATGGCCCTGGTTAAAATTTTTACCCCCCTGGTCTGGCTCAGTAATCACCTTACTCGATTGATCGAAAAACCTGGGCAGCAATCTTTCATCACTGCCAAGGAGATTCAGGTCATAGCTGCCTTGAGCAAGAAATCAGGCGGCATTACCCGCCAGGAAGAAAAGATTATTGTTAATATTTTAGAATTGAAGCATAAAACCGTACGTAAGGCCATGACCCCCAGGACAGTGGTCTTTTCACTTAACGCTAACTTGACTGTTAACGAAGCAGTCCTCCAGCCGGAATGGAACTTTCATAGCCGAGTTCCGGTCTACGATAAAGATCAAGGGGATATCGTAGGAGTTGTCTTAAGAAATGATGTTCTGGTCAAGATTGCAGAAGGTAAAATCGATGTCAAACTATCTGACCTGATGGAACCTCCCCATTTCGTTCCCGAGTCTGTCGCTCTACCCAATGTTCTCTTGGAATTTATAGAGCACCGTCAGCATCTCTTTGTCGTTGTTGACGAGTACGGAGGGTTAACCGGTATCATCAGTTTGGAAGATATTATCGAAGAGATCATGGGAGAGGAGATTATGGATGAGTCTGACAGAACTCAGGACATGAGGGCCTTGGCGAGGTTCAGAAAAATGACGGCCGCAGCTATGGCAGAGAGCCAGAAGCATATCCGTCCTGCCAAGAAATAAGGCCTGCGCAACAGTTTCGCTTAGAAGATAACCGCAAGATAAGCGAGCAGAAAAACACTAATCAGGCAATTCAGCGCGATAAAATGACTGAGCTTAACCAGCCCATCGAAATCCTCCATGCAAAATCTCCAGAGAATATAGCCGGCAGCAACCGCACCGTTAAGCATAAAGAAAGCCGATAGAATCTGCACAGGGGAATCAGGGATACTGAAGGCAAGACTCTCCATCCAAGGCAAATGCATCTGTCGTCCCAATGTCGGAATAAATTCACCGATCCCCCCTGCAAAAAACCACATCCGATAGACAAGTTCTCCCACAAAAGCCATGGGGATCAGGATAGGGACCATCGGAGACAAACGTCCAACTATCGGGTCTGTGTCGATTCCTAAGAGGAAATTGCCAAATCTGATTCCGGCTAGGACTAAGCCAAAACTGAAAACGAGAAGCAGACTAAAAGCTGCTGCATCCGAGCCACCAACTAGGTCTAAGACAACCACATAGGCTTCTTTATGCCGAAGGAATCTTGCTAGTTGTGACCCAATCAAAAATGGCACGATATAACTACAGGTGATATAACGTCCTTTATTAGTAATGAGTTCCGAGTAGGGATTGCGCAATAAGAATTGTGGTGAATCCCGATCACATGTGGTGAGGCAGTGTCCGCACACCAGGCAATGGAGATTATTTCTCACCGAATAGGCCCCTAGATAGACAGGGCACCCTCTTTTTCCTTCTCCACCCCGCTGACAGGCAAAAGTCTTACAGTTCCTGCAGCGATCATGGTTAGCACGAAACTCCGTGATGGCCAGGGTTGCAGCGGCTCCACTTATCCTCCCCAGCGGACATAAATGCCGACACCACGCCTGGCCATTGTAAACAATAGCAAACCCGGCAGAGCCAAGAATAATAGTCAACACTAAATACGAGGTGCCTAACGGAGAATGATCAAAATTGGCGACGACCTCGATCCAGATAATTACAGCTAAAAGAAAAACCGAAGAATACACTCCATACTTCTGCAAGAAACTTGGTATTTTCAAGGAGAAAGAGAGTCCCTTTCGTTGTAGGAAAACACCAAGCCCGGGAAATGGACAGATACCACACCACATCCTTCCGACAAAAAACCACGATAAGACAATCGCGGGCCAAAGGAGTCCCCAGGTAAGGAATACTGCGACATTCCGGGTCGCATCGTTGGGTCCGAAAAAACCAGAGATAAGTACAACCAAAAAAAGGATATCACCAGCCGTGCGCAAGATAGCGTAATGATGGCGGGTGGCAAGAAAACGACGAAACCCAGGAAAAGTCTTGAACAAGTCAAGCTTCTCGCTGGTATCAGAGGTAATGAGACTGCGTAGAGCCTTAGTCCACCAATTCATATCACCCAGCTTCTTCCAGGGTTATTGTGACGTTAAAGTGCTCTCCACCGCGAATAATACCAAGAATCACCTCCTGCCCAATGGCCAAGTTGTCAAGTTCGTGTCTAAGGTCGTCAAAATTTTTCAAAATCACTCCATTAATACTTTCAACAATATCACCTAGAATAATTTTGCCATTTTCTCTGTACGTGCCGATTATTCCGGATTTTTCTGCCGCACTTCCTGGCTGAACATTGATGACCAGAACTCCTTGACTTTTTAATCGTCGATTTACGGTATCATTAGCGATGGTAACACCAATGCCGGGGCGGATAGCCTTGCCGTATTTAATCAGGTCTGGAACTACCCGGTTAACAACTTCTACCGGCACCGCAAATCCAATCCCCGCGCTTTCTCCGGTCTGGCTGTAAATAGCCGTATTTACCCCAACCAATCTTCCTGCGCTGTCAAGAAGCGGCCCTCCTGAATTTCCTGGATTAATAGCAGCATCAGTCTGTATTACATCCCGAATAGTCTGTCCGGTCACGGATTTGATTTCCCGTCCCAAAGCGCTGACGATCCCGGAGGTCATGGTATGATCAAGTCCAAAAGGGTTACCAATGGCAAATACCTTTTGCCCGACAAGAAGATTCCTGGATTCGCCAATAATTATGGGAGGAAGACTTTCAACGGGTGCATTCACAAAAAGGACGGCAATATCCTTCTCCGGACTAACACCGATAACACTGGCCTTAAACGATTTGCCATCGTTTAAGGTGACATCAACCCTATTAGCGCCTTCCACCACATGATAGTTAGTGACAATATGACCTTCACTGTCCCAAATAAAACCAGAGCCTGTTCCCTGGGGGATCTCATATACATTGAGACTAAAGAAATCACGCCGCAAAGCGCTCGTCGTGATATAAACAACAGCAGGGGCGGAACGTTGAAATATTTCAATGGTTGATTTTTCGTCTGATGCCAAATCTCCCCTTGCTTCAACTGGTCTCGGGACCGCATCTGGACGGGGGGGAAGAATTGGAGGCTTGGCGAAGAAAAACCATAAAACCAATACGATCAGGAAAAAAAGAAAAAAAGATGACCCGTTTCGTCGTGGCGGAGAGGAAGAAGACATAGTGTATGCAAGTCAGTCCAAGGGGTTGCTGTTCAGGAACGTGTCAAGCGCTCGAATTATAGTGATCTGGATTGTCGATCCCAACACGATGCCAAGCAGCTCGATACGGCATCCGAACTAAAAGGTTCTTAAAAACAGACTCCCTTTGCAATCATAAAACGTACAATATAATGACCATAATTTGTCATAATACAAAACGATTATCGTTTAGAATCGGAGTTAACCCACTGTTTTACTAAATCCACCGCCTTGTCGGAATTACTGGCTGCCATCCGGTTTAATGCATCCATGCCTTCATCCTTTGGTTGCGTCAAGTCTTCATCCATGGCGTCAGGGGTAGAGTTAATCACAGAAGAAGCCGCCGATGGCACATCAAACTCTTCGATCAACTTTTTACGATGCTCTATTTCACTGTTCACAATAAAATAATTAAACAGAGGCCGGACAAAAAACATAAAGAACAGCACCACAAGGACGGAGGAACTGAGCAACCGGACCAACGGAACGAGTATCTCTAGTAAACCCTCCATCGTCACCTCACAATTCAGGACCGTTTTAAGAGCACAAACCTAGTCTGTTGGTTAGATTTTACCAGCAGCAAGATATTCTGATCCGTGTTCGCCTTAAAAATATTTTCCAGGTCTCGAGCAGACGTGACCGCCTGTCTTTTCTGTCCAGTTCCAGCTTCAACGATAAGATCGCCGCGTTGGAGTCCCGCATCATCCGCGAGACTCCCAGGTCTGACATCAGTAACCAAGAGACCGGACTGCTCATCAATGCCAAGGGACTGGGCCAGCTCAGGGGTCAGGTTCTGAACTGTAAAGCCCAAATCCTCCTCAATGGTATTATCATTGGCCCCCCCAGATAATGACCGTTCTTCGGGCAACTGACCAACAATAATATCAAAGATCTGTTCTTGACCGTTACGATATACGAGAACCTGGACTTTGCTGCCAACAGGAGTTTCAGCAACAAGCGCAGGAAGCATGGTTCCTTGGGTAATCTCCTGCCCCTGATACTTGAGGATGATATCACCCGCCATAATTCCCGCTTTCTCTGCGGGACTGTCAGGTGTGACTTGTCCAACAAGGGCGCCAATTGCACGATCAAGCTTAAACTGACGGGCAAAGTCTTGGGTGACAGGCTGAATCATTACCCCAATCATACCGCGCGTTACTTTGCCGGTTCTTTGAAGTTGGGTAAAGACAGTTTTCGCCATATTTGCTGGAATGGCAAAGCCAAGTCCGATGTTACCACCGCTACGACTGAATATTGCCGTATTGATTCCCATCATTTGACCTGCCAGATTAAACAGTGGGCCGCCGGAATTGCCCGGGTTGATAGAGGCATCGGTCTGGATGAAGTTTTGGTATGGCCCATCACCGATTGTACGCCCCTTACCGCTGACAATCCCTGCGGTGACAGTCTGCTCAAACCCGAAGGGGTTGCCGATGGCTAACACCCAATCACCTACTCGCAAGGTATCGGAGTCACCAAAAGAGGCATAACTCAATTCATGTTTAGGATCTATCTTGATAAGAGCGAGGTCGGTTTTGGGATCTCGGCCAATAATTTTTGCCCGGTACTCCTCGGAGGAAGAGAGACGGACATTAATTTCATCCGCATTTTCAACCACATGATTATTAGTTAAAATATAGCCATCTGCAGAAGTAATGACCCCGGAACCGAGGCTGGTCCTTTTTTGAGTTGGCAGAGGCTGTTTTCGTGGACCTTGCGGCAAATCGAAAAAATGCTTGAATATATCAGGCAACTGTTCATTATTATTGAAAAAATACTCATAAGGAAGATTTCGGGACTGGATAGTTTGTGTGCTGTAGATATTGACAACGGTCGGCCCATATTGTTCGGCCAAATCGGCAAAGCTTGTTGGAGCCCCGGCAGGTTGACATACCCCGTAATTAGGTTCCAATATACTTGACACCAGAACTACCAGAACCAGAAATAACCACTGTTGAGTTTTTAAAAATACAATGCCTTTCATCTTAATTCCTCATTGAGTTGTATTTCGCCTCTATTTCTCGGGAAACAGGATAAAACAATCAATAAAAGCCGACAATAAAACAGCAATCATTTACGATTACTTACTGCCTTCGGAATCACTCCAACCCTCCAGCAAGGCATCAACCTCTTCTTGAGTGATAATAATTTCTGTTTGGCTCTGAACATCTCGATCATGTAAGGCATGAATCGATTCTAAGAGAAGTCGCTTTCTCTTTAGTCGGGCCTTCAATTTTTGGATCTCGGCTCTTTGTTCCACAGAAAGAACTTGAGACGGGGTAAAATCTGGAGGAGAGCTAAATTCCTCTGGGTCAAAGTTACTAATATATTCGTGTAAAGCCGATAGTGCCTTTTGATATTTCATGCCCCGGCCTAATAGAATGTTCACTCCACATCATACAACTCTATAACCCAAGTCATTAAGAAACAATCAAAGAACAGATTCTTGGGTAGCAACACCGACAACGCTGGTGCTTTGACCAGAAGCGCTTCCTCCGAGCAGGGATAATGATTCGAGGATATAGGGATCTTCTTTCAATCTCTCGACAAGACGGGTCTCCTCTTCTTTGGAGGTCAATTCATGGTCAGGAGCCTGATCTTCCTCATCATCTGCATCGAAACCATGCCCTCCTATACGAGAAGTCTTTCGTAATTCTTTCATCCGGTCTCGTTCTTTTTTAACCGAATCAAGATCAATCGTGATCAGAGTGTTTTTTAACCGATCTTTGCCTTCATCAGATTGCTTCTGGATTTCAATAAATTTTTTGTTACCCTTGACCCTCTCTTGACTCACGGGGATGAGAGTTGCAAGGGAAAAAGGAAATACTTCCCACTTTTCGTAGGACGCCGGTTCAATGGTATCCCACGGCAAAGCATGCTCCTCGTACTGTTCTCCAATTTCAGAAGCGCTGAAAGCGTCAGGGAGAACAATGTCTGAGATTACTCCTTTGTCCTGAGTCGAGGCGCCTGTTACCCTGTAGAACTTTTGGGTAGTGAGTTTCAAGGCCCCAAGTGGTTTATATCTCCCCATACTGAGTCCGAGCAAGGGGAGATCGTTGTCCATATTGATCAGGGTCTGAACCGTTCCCTTCCCATAGGAGTGATCGCTTCCGACAATCAGGGCACGTTGATAATCCTGTAGCGCTGCTGCCAAAATTTCTGAGGCTGAAGCGCTGAATCGATTAATCAATACAACTATAGGGCCTTGGTAGTAGACATCCACATCATAGTCGTAGAGGATCTCCGCCTTATTATCACTGGTTTTAATCTGAACCACCGGTCCGGTTTTGATAAAAAGACCGGCGATTTTCACCGCATCGACCAAAGCTCCGCCACCGTTATTGCGCAAGTCAATAATCAAGCCAGCAGTCTTAGTCTTGTTGATTTCGGCAAGGCTTTTTTTAACATCATCGGTCACGTTACGGCCAGTACTCCCATGTCCATTTTCTTGAAAATCCCGGTAGAACGTAGGAATTTTGATATAACCATACTGCTCCATGTTGCTGGCTTTAACGACAGCAGATTTGACAAACGTTTCCTCCAGCTGAACAACGTCACGGATAATAGAGATCACAGAGGTCTGTCCATCTACCTTCTTAACCGTTAAGGTGACTTCACTGCCTTTGGGTCCGCGGATAAGACGCACGGCATCATTGATACGCATATCGGTTATATCAACCGGGTCACCCTTCCCTTGGGCTACCATTAATATAATATCATGCGCTACCAGCTGTTTTTGCCGAGATGCCGCTCCACCGGGGATTATCCGCTTGACTTTGATAAACCCATCCTCCTCTTGAAGCTCAGCGCCGATACCCTCCAATGAACCACGCATATGAATATCAAAATCCTCCTTTTGCGTAGGCGGCATATAATCAGTATGCGGGTCAAAAGCTCGGGCGATGACTGAAAAGTACCGATCATATTGCTCTTTCGACTCACGCTTCATCATTCGGTCGAGCAGTTCGCGGTTAGTTTTTATTACTTTTTCCTTAGCCTCTTGTTGTAACACTTGCTCTGTTTTGGGCGGAGTATTCTTGGCCTCATCAAGATCTTTTTTTACATCATTAACCGCATCCTGATTCAAAGACTGAGAAACGATCTGATACTTAATCGACTTCCTCCATCGATCTTTAAGTTCCTCGTCGGTCTGACAATAGGGAAGTTTTTTATTGTCAGATTCAAGCTCTTCTTTCTTGGTTAAATCAAAGTTCTGACTGGAGAATTCGTCGATAAACTTAGTAACTTGAGAAACTCTTGATCGTAAAAGCTCTTCTGCCACCAAAGGGAAAATAATTTGACCACCACGCATCTCATCATCCATCTTAGTTGAAAAATGCTGTAATTCGTCAATATCTTTTTGCAAATAAAACTGTTTTCGTGGATCGATCTGTTTCAGATACAACGCAAAGGCATCCTGTGAAAGTTTATCATCAATTGATTTGTGCGAAAAATGATTCTTTTGCAACTCCTGGCTCAAGACATAACTCAAAAGTTTGGCCTTATTCCTATCGTAACCAACTTCGTTCGAGGGTGTAACCGCTGCTAATGCAAAGGTTGAAAAACACAATATAGAAATGATACCTAATCCAATAAATTGTTTTAATCTCATAACAGTCCATATTTTGGGAAAATGATTACTTTAAATAAGGGTGAAAGGCCGTGGGAGGGTGTGTATCAAAGGGGAAGACCACCTTCTGCAAAGAGTTGATGGGTTACCTCAAGGTACTGATCAGGTGAATTCGTCTTATATATTTTTTTACGTACCTTGGGTGAATTAGTAAAGTTTTCGGAAAAATATCCCCAAAAACATTTCATTCTTGCCAGTAAATGCGCAGGACCGCACAGAATTTCTCTGTACTGACCATAGAGTACGGTATGAAATGTCTCTAATATAGCCATGTCCTTATCGCTTTTCAAGGATGGATTAGTCCCTACCCCATCAAATTGCAAAGATTTCTGGTTAAACACAACACATTTCTTCCCGTCTTCTCTTATCTGAACGTTCGTACCTGGTAATGAGTTCGAGGTCTCTGCTTCAAGAAAAGATACTATTTTCGCCGCAAGAAAAGGATCTGCTAACAGGCCTCGACCAATCATCCATGAATCGATCAATGGAAAGCGCGCTCGAAGAGTGGAGAAATTGTCAATCTTGGTGATATCACCATTATAAACAACTCGATGCCTTGTCTGGCTAAGAACCTGAGCAAAGGTGTCAAGGTCTACACCGCCCGAATAGAGTTGGGCGCCAAGCCTAGGATGCACGATAAGCTCGGTTAAAGGATATTGATCAAAAATAGGCAACAGGGCCTCAATTTCGTGGACATGGTAACGACCAAGGCGCAATTTAATTGAAAGTCTACTCGTCAATTGAGGGATTACCCGTTCGAGGAACCGATCAATTACCTCAGGGAATGGCAGTAGTCCTGACCCTCTTTTCTTGTTGACAACAGTAGGGCTGGGACAACCGAGATTCCAGTTAATTTCCTCAAATCCGAGATCAAAAATCTTATTGGCCAAAAAAAGAAAGTCATCGGAGTTATTGCTTAATATCTGTGGAATTACCGGTAACAATAAATTGTTTTCAGGTAGTACGTCTTTCAGATAGGACGGTTTAATGCTTCTTGCCTGAACCGAACTGATAAACGGCGCCATCGAAAGATCGACCCCGGTAAAATGTTGGGCAAAAGTTGTCCGGTATATCCGATCAGTGACCCCCATGATAGGGGCCAAAATTATTTTCATGGTCTTGGCATTGTGTGGTTGATGGCTACGTAAACGTTCAGCAGCACTGTGAACGTTTACAGTTTAGGGGTTACCTGTAGTTTCGGTGCCCCTGGTGAACGGTTACATGGCTATACAACAAAAGTGTTGCCGAATAAAATCTCCTTGGGATACAGTAGGCAAAAACAACATTGAACCTTCTCCCAATAGATCGGACAAGACATTGTTTTCCAGAAACATCCAGTAGAATCGAGGGTTATCGATCATGAACACAACAGGGACATCCTTAAATACTATCCAGCAAGAACTTGATCGCAGGGAAAAAGAGTATCTACATTCGAGCGCCTGTTTCAGTGTCGATGGCATCCGCCGTAATCCCGAACTATTACAGGGATACCGCCAGAATTTCGCGGTGGACTGTGATCGAATCCTGCACGCCAAGTCTTATACCCGGTACATCGACAAGACCCAGGTCTTCTCCATGGTAGCCAACGATCATATTACCCATCGGGTTCTGCATGTACAGTTGGTATCGAAAATAGGTCGAACTATCGGACGGTTCCTGCGCCTTAACGAAGATTTGATTGAGGCCATCGCTCTGGGGCATGACTTGGGCCATCCGCCCTTTGGTCACGATGGCGAGACTATCCTATCCACACTCTGTGTCAAATATGGGTTGCCGCCATTCTTGCACAACTTGCAAAGTCTTCGTTTTCTAGAGTGTCTCGAGAAAAAAGGAGCAGGATTAAACCTAACCCTGCAAACCCTTGATGGTATTCTGTGTCACGATGGCGAGGTGAACCGTAACACCTTGGCACCCCAACTCAACAAGACCTTTGCCGATTTAGACCTTGAAGTCGCGAGCAAGGCCATGACCCCGAAGACCGAGTTAATTCCCATGAGCTTTGAGGGATGTATTGTGCGCCTGGCCGACACCATTGCTTATATCGGTCGAGACATCGAGGACGCTATCGAACTGAAAATTATCACCAGGGACGATCTCCCATCTGAATGTGTTCAAATCTTAGGCAATACCAACGGTCAGATTGTCTATCGCTTAGTCACCGATCTCATCGAAACCAGCAGCGATTTGACCACCATAAGCTTTAGTCCCCGTATCGCTGAGGCGCTCATGAGTCTAAAACACTTTAACTATCAATCGATCTACTTGAATCCCAAGGTTAAAGTTGGGAGCAAGGAGCTGGAACATTGTTTTGATCGGATGTTTTCGACTTACCTCGGCCACTTGGCAAACCAGGACGACAACTCAACCATTATCAGCGACTTCGCACATTATCTTGACCCGCACCGACTGGCTCAAACCCCACCAGCCGGCATAGTTCGCGATTTTATTGCCGGAATGACCGATGATTATTTCCGTGCCCAGGCCACTCTCCTTGGCTGCCCAATTTCTCCCAAGCGGTAGCTACTTCCTGGTAGCCGCCCGCTGGATGGCCTCGCCTCCTTTTTCAATATCTTGCCCAACCCCTCGCAAGGTGCTGCAACCTGTAAAAAACATGGCAATCAGTGTGAGGAATATCCATGCTGCGCGAATCAGTGTGTTTTTCATTGCTCCCCCCTCCCGTAATCAACTGTTGAGACCGGAACAGGCACTCCAGTTGTTCTATAAAGATTTTGGTGAAGTTTATTTTTTTATTGGTTTTATTCGTTTTATGCTACACTGTACAAAAAAATATGCCTACCCGTTTTTATTAACTTTTTCTCAATGAGTCTCATATGTCTATAGATATTGTCAAAGAACTCGACAGAGTTCTCGCTTCAGACCAGCACGATCCTTTTATGGTTCTCGGTTTTCATCTTATCGATGCCAATAAACCCTCGGCAGTTATCCGGACATTTCAACCTTTGGCTGAATCCGTCCGACTAGTGCTCGGTGAACAAAAGATCGATATGTACAAAATGCGGGAAGAAGGTCTCTTTGAAGTAATCATCTCCTCATTCAGTCAGCCAGTCGATTATTTTTACGAAATCACTCTCTATAATGGTATTGCCAAAAATGTCCGAGACCCCTACCGCGTCCTCCCGCTTTTAACCGAATTCGATAGTCATCTCTTTAACAGCGGCACCCACTATCATATCAATGACCGACTCGGTTCCCACCCAATGACGATTGATGGTCACTCCGGGGTCTTGTTCCGAGTGTGGGCCCCTTCAGCCAGAAGAGTCAGCGTCATCGGCGATTTCAATTACTGGGACGGTCGGGTGCACCAGATGCGGGTTATTGGTTCATCCGGTATCTGGGAGCTGTTTATCCCCGGTCTTGGCGAGGGCGATCTCTATAAGTATGAGATCAGGACCCAGAGCATGGATATCCTGGAGAAGATTGACCCTCTCCAGTTTACTGCAGAGATGCGTCCGAAAAGCGCCTCCATGGTAACCGACCTCGATGGGTATCAGTGGCACGACCAGGAATGGATGACCTCCCGGGACTCTTCATCCACCACTATCTATCATTCACCGATGTCCACCTATGAGGTCCACCTCGGATCATGGAGGCGCGACCCGTCAGACCCACAGAGATTCCTGTCATTTCGAGAGCTGGCAGGCTCATTGATCCCTTACGTCAAAGAGATGGGGTTCACCCATATCGAGCTTATGCCGGTCATGGAACACCCTCTGGATGAATCCTGGGGGTATCAGGTTACCGGCTATTTCTCCACCACCAGCCGTTTTGGCTCGCCCCATGATTTCATGTTCTTTATCGACCAATGCCACGCGAACGGCATCGGTGTTATCCTTGATTGGGTGCCATCCCATTTCCCCACTGACGGTCACAGCTTAGGCCGCTTCGACGGCACAGCTCTGTATGAGCATCAAGACCCACGTCAGGGCCATCACCCCGAATGGGGTACCTATATCTTCAACTATGGCCGTAACGAGGTGATCGGTTTCCTGATCTCAAACGCCATCTTCTGGCTCGATAAATTCCACATTGACGGGCTCCGGGTCGATGCAGTCGCCTCAATGCTCTACCTTGACTATGCCCGCAACGACGGGCAATGGCTCCCCAACCCCCATGGCGGCAAAGAGAATCTGGATGCCATCGAATTCATGAAGCATATGAACAGCGTGATTTACGAACGATACCCCGGTGTCGCCATGATCGCTGAGGAATCAACCAGCTTTTACGGGGTCTCAAAACCCACTGACGCAGGTGGTTTGGGCTTTGGCTTTAAGTGGAACATGGGCTGGATGAACGACACCTTGGCCTTCTTCAGCCGCGACCCGCTTTATCGTAAATATCACCATAATGCTTTAACCTTTTCCCTACTCTACGCCTTCTCAGAAAATTTCGTGCTACCCTTGTCCCATGATGAAGTGGTTCACGGTAAGCGCTCCCTGCTCGCCAAGATGCCTGGCGACGAGTGGCAGCAATTTGCCAACCTCCGCCTGCTCTTTTTCTATCTGTGGACCCACCCCGGCAAGAAGATTCTCTTCATGGGCGGAGAATTCGGACAGCTCTCTGAGTGGTATTGCAAGGTCAGCCTGGACTGGCACTTAGTTGAAGAACGCCCCATGCATCAGAAATTGCAACAGTTTGTAAAAACGCTCAACCATTTCTACCGAGAAAACCGGGCGCTCTGGGAAGAAGACCACACCTACAGTGGTTTCCAATGGCTGGATTTCAAAGATGTCAACAACAGCATCATCGCCATTGCCAGAAAGGCGACAGACCCGCGCGACCACATGGTCTGCCTGTTGAATTTCACCCCACAGGCCCACCAGAACTACAAGCTCGGCGTCTTAGCCGATGTCCCTTACCGCCAGGTCTTAAACTCCGACAGTAGTCAGTTCGGAGGCAGCAACATGGAGAACAATGACCTCAAGATACCGATTCATGAACCATTCGGCGAGGCCCCCATGCACATCACTGTCACCGTGCCTCCACTCGGTGGCATTATTTTCAAACCGGAATACTAAACCATGGCAGAAACCGACTGCATTAAACCGCCTGGCGATAAGATCAGGCAGGCGCTTCAATGGCTGGGAGAAGCTATGCAAAACCGGCCTGAGACCAAGCGCCGCCAGCTGTTGGAAGAAGCGGAGATCAGATTCAATCTCTCTCCCCGCGAATGCGAATTTCTCAATTGTAATTTTGGTGAAACGGCACAGGAAGGGGTAACAGAACCAGACCGTTAACAACGATAATCACAGCATCGTTTGCTCTTCATTGATTATCGTCCTCTTCCTTGATCACCGGCACCTTGAGAAGTTGTATCCCTTCATTGTTCAGCATCGCCTCTTCCTGCGCCGTGACGACTCCTCTGATGTCACGGCGCTCTTCCACTCCGTAATGGATCTTTAACGCGGTAGTGGCAAGATTAGCGCCTACGTCCTCATAATTTCTGTCAATGT
>VMSU01000215.1 GCA_013792005.1 Desulfobulbaceae bacterium | reverse complement strand
TGAGTCTTCGGGCGAGAACGTCAGCATAGGTCAGGGTGTCGAACTTGACTGCAGCGGGATTTTTTAATGGATCGCTGTCGTAGACACCATCTACTCGAGTGGCCTTACAGATGATCTCCGCGCCGATTTCAAGGCCGCGCAGGACGGCTGCGGTGTCGGTGGTGAAGAAGGGGTTGCTGCTGCCAGCGGCAAAAATTACTACTCGACCCTTATCAAGATGGTGGACAGCTTGCTGGCGTGAGTATGATTCGCAAACCAAGGGCATAGGGATGCTGGAGAGGACTCTCGTTTTGATGCCGGCTTGAGAAAAAAAATTATCAAGAGCCAATGAGTTCATGACTGTGGCCAGCATACCCATATTGTCTGCGGAGACTCGGTTCATCCCTTGTGATGCCCCGGAAACGCCGCGAAAAATATTGCCCGCCCCTACCACCAAGCCGATCTGCACCCTTGTATCTACTAGTTTTTTTACTTCATTAGACACGAATTGCATGGTGTCGTTGCAGATGCCATAAGAGGCCTTGCCCATCAACGCTTCGCCGCTTAACTTTAACAATACTCGTTTGTATTGAGATTGCATGGGTTACCTTTGATGTCATGGCAATAATCGCCAGGATGTCACAATGACCGTACAGTATGATCGTGAGGAAAATTAAGAGGACTCTGCCGCAGAATGTCTTTGCTGCGGCAGAGTGTATCGTCTGAAGAAACTGCTATTCGCTATCTGAAAATCAGGCGCCAACCTGCATCCGAACGTAACGTTTGACGGAGATATTTTCTCCCATAGTGGCGATCAGTTCGTTAAGTTTGTCCTGGATGCTCAAATCTTGGTCCTTGATGAACTTCTGTTCGAGAAGGCAGACTTCAGCGTAGTACTTGTCAATCTTGCCGGCGACGATCTTTTCGGCGATGTTGGCAGGTTTTCCTGAATCAATAGCCTGTTGGGTGTAGATATCCTTTTCCCGTTGCAAGACATCAGCCGGGACATCATCACGGCTGATTGAGACGGGGTTTGTTGCGGCGATCTGCATTGCCAGATCCTTAGCAAAGGCGATGAAGGCGTCGGTCTTGGCAACAAAGTCTGTTTCGCAACCGAGCTCGATCATGACCCCTAATTTGTTACCGCTGTGAATATAGGTTTCAATGGTTCCTTCGCTGGTGGAGCGGTCTGCGCGCTTTGCCGCTACCGCTAAACCTTTCTGGCGCAGGAAATCAATGGCCTTTTCCATGTCGCCGTTATTTTCAGCCAAGGCCTTTTTACAATCCATCATTCCTGCGTTGGTTTTGTCTCTCCGTTCTTTTACCATCTGGCTTGTGATATTCACGTCTAACACCTTCTATTCAATAATAATAAAATGGACTTAATGGTAACCTTGTTAGTTTTATTATAGGTGGCAGGCAATAAGGCTAACAAGGTTTCTCACTCATCAATCGTCGATATCGTCGCTCTTGACAACAGTTTCTGCCACAACTTCGACATTGTCATCAGTAATCTCTTCTGTCGCTTGTCGATTGCTGCTGCCTTCGATAACAGCGTCGGCGATGCGGGAAACGATCAACTTAATAGCCCGGATGGCGTCATCATTGCCGGGGATGAGGTAATCGATGCCGGTTGGGTCGCAGTTGGTGTCGGTGATAGCCACAACCGGGATCCCGAGTTTGTTGGCCTCAGTAATGGCGATATCTTCACGTCTTGGGTCAACCACAAAGATAATGTCCGGGATATTCTTCATGGTCTTGATGCCGCCTAAGGTCTTTTCCAGCTTGCCCAGGTCTTTTTCCATGCCCAAAGCTTCTTTCTTCTTGTACTGGTGGATGGTGCCATCGCTGATCATGGCCTCGATGTTCTTCATCCGGTCGACACTTTTCTTGATGGTCTGGAAGTTGGTCAGCATTCCGCCCGGCCAGCGATGATTAACAAAATGCATGCCGCAACGGGTGGCTTCTTCCTTGATGATGTCCTGGCTCTGCTGCTTGGTGCCGACGAACAGAACATTGCTCCCTTTTGCAACCCGGCTGGCGATGAAATCATAGGCCGAGTTGAACATGGGCAGAGTTTTGTCCAGGTTGATGATGTAAATCTTGTTGCGGGCACCGAAGATATATGGCTTCATCTTGGGGTTCCAGCGCCGTGTCTGGTGGCCAAAGTGCAGGCCGGCAATCAACATCTCTTTCATGGTAATGTGGGACATGGTGGATCTCCTTGCGATTTTGGTTAGTCCTCCATCCTTGCTGCCAACCCGAAACGGGCACCAGTGGCATTGATTAAGGATGTGTGAATTTTGAAACAGCTACATTTACCACTTGTAGTACGGTATTTCAAGGGTCAAGGAGGAATTAACTTAAAAAAAAAGTCAATAGCTGAGCTGATGCTTGGTCTTTGATTATTTGCTGTTTGCCAGAATGTGCCACTTTAAGGTATCGTAGTTTTGGTGATTGTATACAATAATGAATGGAAAATTGGTGACTACCCAGGTTGACGGTGATCAGTTACCGGTTTACGGTTAACAGAGTAACAGATGTAGTAAATCATTCTATGTTGCTGATATGTATTAGTAATAATCCATTTGTAGGGATCTCTAACCGATAACCGATAACCTGAGCAATTATGAAAATTGTTAAATATGGGGCTTCGCCCCTTCGGTTCCGCTCAAGGGAACGATGGTGAAAAAAACTGTTCCCTGAGCGGAGCCGAAGGGCGGTTTTAGCGGTAGCTCCCTGTATCCTTAAACACTACATCTAACATTTATATATATGAATAAAGCAGCAGTTTTTCTTGATCGGGACGGAACCATCAACGAACAGATGGGCTATATCAACCATCTTTCCCGCTTTCACCTGCTTCCGGGGGTGGCTGAGGCGATTCGTCTTTTGAACCAACGAGAGATTCCGGTCATCGTCACCACCAATCAGTCCGGATTGGCTCGGGGCTATTTCCCTGAGGCCTTATTGGATGTGGTTCATGAAGTTATGGTCCAACGGCTGCAGGCGGAGGGCGCCCATCTTGATGGCATCTACATCTGCCCCCACCATCCGGAGGCCAAGGAAGAGCGCTATCGTTTGGCCTGTCAGTGCCGGAAACCCAAAACGGGCTTGTTTATGAGCGCTGCAGAGGAGCATGGTCTTGATCTGTCCAGATCTTTTGTTGTTGGCGATAGGTGGTCCGACTTGAAGGCAGCCGCCGCCTGCGGGGCACAGGGGGTGCTGGTGCTCACCGGATACGGACGTGGTGATAATCAACATATCGGTCCGTTTCAAACAGTTCAGCCAGCGTATGTTGCCGAGGATCTCATGGCCGCTGTTCGTTGGATCCTTCAGGCTATGGATGGTAGAGGATGAATAAGGTGATGATGCTCTTGGTTCTGGTTCGATGGCAACGGAGCGCGGTTTTTTTGTGTCTGATTCTCAGCATGTTTTGTGTCAGCCCGGCCTGGGTTTTAGCCGATGAGGACGCTAAAGGAGCGGACGCGGCAGCAAGAGAGGAATTTTCTTATGAGGTGGTGACAGTTCTCACCACAGATGACCGAGGCGACCATCTCAGGATGCCGTCCGGTCTTTTTTTTGATTCACGAGCCGATGAACTCTATGTGCTTAACGGTGGAGATGGTCAGATTATTGTTTATGGGCCAGACTTTTTTCCTCAGGAGTCCTTGGGTAAGGGGCGGGGAATCAATACCCCGGTGGATGGAGTGTTTACCAGCGAGGGTAATATTCTGATACCTCAGAGTGGAGGTCCAGGTCAATCACCGCGTTTGACAATGATCAATTCCGCTTTTTTGCCGGTTAAGGAGATTAGCTTGGCCGGGGTGCCTGATATCACCAATTTCTTTCCTGCTCATATTGCTGTTGGTAAGGATGGCGCCATATACTTGACCGGCTTGGAGTCATCAAGGGTGTTGATGCTGTCTGCTGATGGTAGTTTTTCTCGGTGGTTGATGGTCCCTGTCGGCTCGGGAGGCGTGTATCAGGCTTATGGCGCCGACCAGCAAGGAAAGACGGCCAAGATCAGGAACGTCGCTGTTGATAGCCTGGGCAATCTCTTTCTGCTGAGCGAGGAAACCTCGAAAACCTATGTCTTTGATCCACAAGGCAACTACCTTTTTGCCTTTGGTACTAAAGGTGGGGCGGAGGGGAAGTTGAGTCGTCCTCGAGCCCTGGCCATTGACGAAAAGAATAAATGTATCTATGTCGTTGATTATATGCGGCACACCGTGTTGATTTATGATTTTACCGGCGCCTTCCGTTTTGAGTTTGGGGGCCTGGGTTGGAGTGCTGGGTGGTTTAACTATCCTGTCGATATTGTTGTGGGCCGTCAAGGGCAGGTGGTGGTGGCGGATTTATTTAATCAGCGGGCTCAGGTTTTTGGGGTGACAGTGTCTGATTTTCCAGAGAGACCGTCCACGCTCTGGCAGGCTCAGCCTGTGAAGAGTGATCAGCAGCAAGTGAGTCCGGAGAATCCTTAAGGCTAAGGGGGGGGAAACCATGGATTTTTTTTGCTATTTATCAGAAAGTATTGTCATTTGTGAAAAAGTGTGACTAATATATAAACTATATATTAGTTGCTAGTAATGATGAGGTGATTTTTTGAGTTGTTGATTGGGGAATCTTTTAATTTTGGGAGGTGATGGATGAAGTTAGCATCAATGATTCGAGTAATAATGGGGGTGTTTATGACAGCGCTCTTGCTGATGCCTCTTACCGCATCAGCGGTTGATGGGCCTTGTGCTAACTGCCATGTCATGCATGCCAGTAAACTAGGCATTACCTCGACACCTGGAGACTACCTGCTCACCGGAGGGTGTCTTGGATGCCACAAGGGGGATAATGTTGGAGGGGCAACTCCATTTATATATCCTGACGTGGCAGCTCCAGGCGATATGCTGGCAGGGGGAAATTTTTATTATGTCAGAGCAGCTGGAGGGAACGACAGAAAAGGGCATAATCCGGTTGAAGGTGTTTTGGCGGCTGATGGCCTCCCCGCATTTGCAGCAGATCCTCCGGGCTGGAAGGCAGATTATGCAACTACTGCGGCTGGTCCTCAAGCTGCTGGCCAGCAAGTGCCCGATGCCTGGGGAGGGGCAAACAGGCTGACATGTGCCGGGACCTATGGCTGTCATGGTCGACATGATGGGGTAGCCGCTGCGATGCATCACGCTAATGCAACTGGTTTAGCCGATGTCATTGATGGTGGTACACTGGGGGAAAGTTATCGGTTTCTTTATGGTATCGCCGGGGGAGAAGATCTAGACTATGAGTATGAAACAGCATTAACTCATAATGTCTATATCGGCGCCAACAGGGCGGCAGGGGCTGCGGATACCACGGCTACCACGGGAACCAACACCATGAGTTTTTTCTGTGCTGAATGTCACGGCCTGTTTCATAGTGGCAACGATGCGGCAACGGATGGTTTAGATGGCGCAACTATCGGGAGTCCTTGGCTGCGGCACCCGGTCGATTTTTCAATGCCGCTCACGGGCGAGTATGCGGGCTATGCTACCTATAAGGCTGCAGTGCCCGTGGCAACAAGCCTTGCAACAGGAGCCTTGAATAATTTTACTGTTGAGAGTGCGAATGAACGGATCGTTATGTGTCTGTCCTGTCACTATGCCCATGCCGGGCCAAATGATGCGGCTTTACGGTGGGATTATACTCTTATGGATGCTGGTGCCGGGGCAAATACAACAGGCTGTTTTGCCTGTCATACGACCAAGGATACACCATAATTAGTGGGATGATGTGAGTGCCGAAACCCCAGACAGAATATGCCTGGGGTTTTTTATTATATTATGATTCTCTCTTGCCTTCTGCCGCTTAGTTGGTAAATAGTAAATGGTAAGCAAAATCAAAATGTTGAATCTTGACGGTGGTAGCCGGATTGATGCGTTTCAGGAAAAAACATGTCTGCTGTATGCAACTTGTGCTGTTCTGGCTGGGGGATGTGTCGTTCTCTGAAGTCCATGCCGGCCCCATGGCGCTTTCCGCTGATTGGACCTATCAGGACTCAAGCGAGCGTGCAGGGCATCTGGCTGAGGCTTACACCGCCGATTATTCTGCCCGGCATGACCTGACCGAGTTGATGTCCATGGACACCACCCTTCGCGCTACCAGTCGAAGCGATTTTGATTCGACCCGCCAGAATGTGATCCCTTCGCTCTCCTACCTGATCAATAACGATATCTTTTTTTTTAACCTCTCTGGAACTGCCAACGAAGAGTTCAGCGACAGTGTCCACGGAGACCGGAGCAACCGCTCTTTGGCTGCTAACTGGAATTCTGCTTGGGGGCGGCAGGTGTGGTGGCTTCCTGGGGTGAACCTCAATTTTAATCAGAATTGGCAGCAAGACTCACTGACGCCGTCCTTATTGGATGCAGAGTCGACTAACCAAGGAGCAAGTCTGGATTGGGATCTCTTGTTGGCGCGGGTATTTTATCGGTATAACACCTCCGAATCCAGTAATCAGATTTTTGGTAATGAACACCAGACCAAGGATCAGTTGGCCCGGATAGAAACCGATGCCTCTTTCTGGCAGGGTAAGGGTTCGGTGTCTCTCTCTCAGCAGATCGCCAATGTCAAGACTGATTCCTTGGCTCGGGTGGTGGGTGGTTTTGCCCTACTTCCTGTTTCTGTTTCTGCCTATCACGGGGAGGCGGTCCCTAATCCTGTAACCCTCTCTGTCAATGGAGCTTTGACTGATGGGGATCGGGACGGTGTGGCGGTTACTGTTAACAATCCTGTCCATCCTATGAATATAGGGCTTAGGATAAATTTTCAACAGATCGACCGAATCTATCTGTACACGGAGACAGCCCTTTCCACAGCAATTTCTGCCCAGTTTACCTGGGATCTTTATACGAGTAACAATAATATTGATTGGGTCTTGGTTCAGACCTCTATTTCAGGTGTCTATAATACGTTCGAGAAACGGTTTGAGTTTGTTATTCCTCCCCAGGTTAAGGAGTTTGTGAAACTGGTGGCGGTTAACGACCCGGCGATTACAGCGGTTAATTTTACTGAGATTGAAGCATTTCAGGCGATTGCAGCCAGCAGTTCAACCGTAGCGCTTAACAATACCTACGACACCTATCAGACCAATGCCAGTATGAACCTGCAATTGAGGTCAGATTTACAGCTTACCTCTAATGTTGCTTACATGAAGAATGAAAACTCGGCAGGCTACGATATGACTTCCACCGGGGTTTCTTCCGGATTGAGCTGGAACCCAAACCCGGACTGGTCAGTGCGGGTCAGTGGCAACCAGAACAGCCGGCAGAGAACCGAAAGTATCGATGATGAGACGCGCGGGTATGGGGTCAGCGTTGGTTTTCCCACCATCCCCTCAGTTGATTCAATGGTCGGGGTCACTCTTTCTGAGTATTATGAGGGCGTTACTAAAACGTCGATCAGCCATAATTATACCCTTCAGTTTATAGCGGAACTCTATCGGGATCTCAATGGACGCCTCAATTTTAATGTTACCCAGAGCGATAATCTGTTGTACGATAATCAAGCTGAGACGGTATCCACCCGAGTGGGGCTTATTGCCCGGTTGGTGCCCGGCTTGGTAGCAGATTGGTCTATTATGGTGAGTGATACATCGGGGCAGGGATCAACCATTGCCTCTGATGCAATCATGACCTGGCGTTTCACCGATATTCTGGCTTTGCGTGGTAATATTAATGGTTCATGGGGTGTGGACGATGCCACCACCGCCTCAGCTAGTGTTGATGTTGGTTTGACTGACACTATGCAACTGTCGTTGACCCAGCGGCGGGAGTTTGCGCCGGAGACTTCCAATATATCAGCGATTGATTGGCGCTGGTCCATTACCCGGTATCTGTCCATGATGACCAGTGGCGCGATTCTATGGGGTGGAGTGTCTGACGAGTGGAATGTTGTCAGTCGGGTCAATACCCGGTTTACCAATTTTTAAGGGAATTTTTTTCTTCCTACAGCTTGATTAGTTCATGACGATACGATTTGGAGAGCGATCACAATGACCTTGTATAAACGATACTTCTTTTTCATCCTGGCAGTTTCTATTCTCTCAGGTTGTGGGAGTAAGAGCACAATGGAATCGTTCCTGCGGGACGAAGTGGATTTGACCCATGTGCTTAAGGTGGCGGTAGCGCCGTTTGAGAATAATACTAAGGAGCAGTATGCTCCTGAGCGGGTCCGGGGGATAGCCATTACCGAAATTTTGTCTCAGGGTTTGTATGATGTGGTGGATAAGGGCTTGGTTGACAGCGCCTTTCGTGAGGAGGCGGTTGATTTGAGCAAGGCCCCCATGGATGCAGGGGTCATCAAGAGAATAGGGCAGCGCCTTAATGTTCAGGCCTTGATGATGGGATCAATCGATCAGGCCGGTATTGTCCAGCGCGGGCAGAACTCATATCCGGAATTGGCATTGACACTGCGCCTAGTTGATGTCAACTCCGGAATGATCTTCTGGCAGGCCAGTGGTAATGAGAGTGGTAATTCTTTAGGTAAGCGTCTTTTTGGACTCGGCTCGGACGATGAATTTAAGGTTTCGCTGCGTCTGTTGCGCAGGTTGCTCGCGACTATTTCCTCTGACCGGAAGGTCAAATTGCCATCAGCCGTCACTGCGGCGCCTGTTGAGGTAGTTCCGGCTGAGGAAGAAAAACCTCAGGAAGAAGAAGCTGCCCAGTCAGAACCGGAGCCGGAAGCGGAGCCGGAAGCGGAGCCGGAACCGGAGCCGGAAGCGGAGGAGCAGGTCGTGCCGATGGGTGAGGAAGAATCGCTCGAAGAGTTATCTCCTTTGGAGGAAGTTGCCCCATCAGCAGAGGAGGCGCCAGCGGTAGAGGAGGATGAAATGAAACCGGCTGAGGCCAGTGTACCAGTCGCTGAGGAAGAAGATGATGAGAAACCGGTAG
>VMSU01000214.1 GCA_013792005.1 Desulfobulbaceae bacterium | reverse complement strand
GTGGCGTTGCGAGTGATGGGTGGCACTTTGACATTGCGTAATAACGAGGCGGATTTGATTGAGGTAGAGGTGGATGAGTAGGCGAGGATTTTTTATACAGTGTCAGGTGGGCTGCAGCGATGAACCTTGAAATCACCATGGCCCTGGCGGGTAATCCTAACGCCGGCAAGACAACGCTGTTCAATGCTATCACCGGATCTCGGCAGCATGTGGGAAATTATCCCGGTGTAACTGTGGAGAAGAAGGAAGGGTACTACGAACTTCAGGGATCCAAGCTGAAAATCGTCGATCTTCCCGGGACCTACTCATTAACCGCCTACTCGGTGGAAGAGGAGGTGGCCAGGGACTTTCTGGTCAAAGAGAAACCCCAGGTGGTGATTAATATCGTCGATGCCTCCAATCTGGAGCGGAACCTCTACCTGACCAGTCAATTTTTTGAAATGGACCTGCCGATGGTGATTGCGCTCAACATGGTAGATGTCGCCAAAGACCGGGGCATCGCCATTGACGAGGTGCGGCTCTCAACCTTGCTCGGTGTGCCGGTGGTGCCGATTGTGGCCCGTACCGGGGCCGGAGTTGACACTCTAATGCAGGTGGCGCTGGAAAGAGCCATGTCGGGACAGGTTCGTTCTATGGCGGCCATTTCTTATGGCGAGGATATCGATGCGGCCTTGTTGAAGATGGAAGAGAGGATCGCCGTAGGTCGTTTCATGACAGATACCTATCTTGCTCGCTGGCTGAGTATTAAGTTGTTGGAGGGGGATCAGCAGATCATTGATCAAGGGAGAATTGAGAGTCCACAGCGTGCCTCAGAGCTGCTGGAGATGGTTCATAATGTCTCTGTTCATCTTCAGAAGACCTTGGAAACAGTGCCTGAGGCTATTATTGCCGATCACCGCTACGGTTTTATCAAGTCTATTATTCTCCAAGGTGTTGTCACCTATAAATTTGATGAAAACAGGCTCTATACCTCCGATAAAATAGATAAGGTTGTGACCCATCGGTTCTTCGGTCCACTGATCATGGTGGGTGTTTTGATGGGCTTGTATCACTTCACTTTTACCTACAGCGAACTTCCTATCGCCTGGGTGGGGAAATTGTTTGATCTGTTGGCAGGGGTCGCTGACCAGCTCTTAGCCGATGGACCACTTAAATCCTTGGTGGTCTCAGGGATTATTCATGGTGTCGGTGGAGTCTTGGGTTTTGTGCCACTGATCATTTTCATGTTCTTTGGCCTCGCTTTTCTAGAAGATTCCGGCTACTTGGCCCGGGTTGCCTTTATGCTGGACCGGGTGTTCCGGGTCTTTGGTCTGCACGGGAATTCGGTTATGGCCTATATAGTTTCGGGCGGCATCGCTGGAGGCTGCGCCGTGCCGGGGGTGATGGCCACCAGAACCCTTCGTTCTCATCGTGAGCGGATGGCGACCCTCTTGACCGCCCCGTTTATGAACTGCGGGGCCAAGCTGCCGGTGCTGGCCATGCTTATCGGCACCTTTTTTGCCAAATATCAGGCCCAGTTCATGCTTTTCACCACCATACTCGCTTGGGTTGTTGCCCTTCTGGTGGCGAAATTTCTTCGGCTTACCATCCTTAAGGGTGAGTCCACTCCCTTTGTGATGGAGCTGCCGCCATACCGATTTCCGACTTTTAAGGGACTATTGATTCATACCTGGGAAAAGACTTGGCGCTATATTCGGAAGGCGGGCACGGTTATTCTTGGGGTGTCGATCCTGTTATGGGTGATGATGACCTATCCGGGTTTACCCGAAAGCAGGACAGGAGAATTCGAGCGCGAGCGGCAGTTGATTATGGCCAGCGCTCTGCCGGAGATTGTTCAAGCGGTTGTGACTCAAGGAGAATCACAGAGTGAGGCTCCTCTTTCGGTCGAGGCCGAAGAACTCAAAGCTCGTCTTGATAGTGTCACTCGGCAGGAGGCGGAACTTGCCCTGGAGTACTCTGTGGCAGGGAGGATAGGCAAGGGACTGGAGGCGGTCAGCTGGCTTCCGGGGTTTGATTGGCGCACCAATATTGCCCTTATCGGCGGATTTGCCGCTAAGGAGGTCATTGTCTCCACCATGGCCACAGCCTATTCGTTAGGAGCGATTGAAGCCGAGTCCAGTGGCTCGCTGTCCAGGACTCTTGCTGTCGATCCCCACTGGACTCCGTTGTTGTCGTTGGGACTCATTGTTTTTATTATGTTCTACTCGCCGTGCATGGTGACTCTTTCCTGCATTATCAAAGAGGCCGGATCTTGGCGTTGGGGTGTTTTCTCGGTGCTTTTTAATACTGGATTCGCCTTTATTCTGGCCACTCTGGTGTATCGGGTTGGAAGCCTGATGATGTGATTTTTTGTGAAATGTTGGTGCAACTGGGGGGTGAGCGCAGCGCAGCCATTATCGATTCAGCCCGCAGTCGTCAGTTTTGTTTCTTTCTTGCTGAAGGACTGACACTCCATGCCGGAGCTGGCATAGACTACCCTGGAAGGCATCTCTCGGGATTTGAAGGATAAAGACCGGCAGCCATAAGGGTGGGCTGGTTCGTAGGTGATATAAAAGTGGCGGCAGGCGAGGCAGTTGACTGTCGAAGAATGCTGCGACATGGTTACTCCGTGTATCGAACTAAGCCTTTTAGGAGTAAGAACCTGCCGAGAGGGGTGACTTCGCAGGGCAGGCCTTCGATGAACACAGGATTGGCGCAGAGGCCACCGGAGAGGTAGAGCTTGTTGGGGGATCCGCAAAAGCGGAAGGCGTTAATCGCAATACCTTTGATGAATCGGGCCACGGCTTCGGAGACCGGCACTCCGCTGATTACTGCGTCAAAGATGTGGCTCATTCCCAGCACACCGCAGGTGACGGAGAAGGTTGTTTCCGGTGCGTGCATTGCTTGGTAGTCCAGTTCGTAATATTTTTCCAACAGCTCAATGGTAAAGCCCATTGACGCGCCACACTCTGTGTTCCACCCCATATCCTTCAGCTTGCCGCCCTCATAGGCCACAAATTTGATGTCACGGCTACCGCAGTCGAGGAGGACATAATCTTCTTCCTCGATCATTGCCTCGCCACCTCGGGCAAGAGCGATCAGTTCGTTGACGTAACGATCAGCGAAGCGGCGGCCATTATGGCCGGTGGCCAAGTCGATGTGGAGGTTGCCGGGCAACTCCTTGGTCTGGATGATCGTTGGCTGACTCCCGTCTTCACTTAAGTTCAGAAATTTGCAGTATGATGTCCCGAAGTCGCCGAGGATCATGATAAGGCCCCTGATAATTCAAGAAATGCCTGGACTTTGGCTCTGGCGCTGTTCGAGGTGTGAAAATCAACATCCAGGTACAGCGCCATGGGGTGGCGGTCGGCCAGGAATTTTGCCAATGCGGTCTTGGCACAGAACGATTGGGCGAAGAAGACTGTGGGCACTTTGAGGTTGCAGTAGCTCTCCAATGTCTCGTCAGCCGGGGTCTTGTTTTCCATGCAGCGGGTCCAGCCATAGACATGAGTCGTCGTTGGAAATGATTCAAGGATTGAAAAATCTCGGGGTGGTACTCCCCAGAAGCCTGCTCTCGGTTTACAGGGTTTGTACTGGCACGGACCAGGAAGAGCGGTCTTGACCCCTTCGGTAATGGCCATCATCTTCTCGGTCAGGTCATGGCGGGCCTTGGATAACGGGGTGCCGAAGCCTGCAGTGTCTATGTTTTTGGTCCGGATGACCGGGATGCTTAAGATCTCTTTGAGGATCGTTGAGACGTGGAGGGCGCTGTCGCATTTGCCTGGTCCCACATCAATGAAGATGGCATCAAGCGGAAGATGCATGGCATTTAAGACCACGGTTCTTAAAATGGCGCAGTAGACTTTGGGCAGCAAGGGGGAGACGCCATCAATGCTTTCTGAGACTAATCTGGCATCCAGGTCGTGGATCTTGATCCTGTTTTCGTTCAAAGCGCGGATTACCGTCAGCGGTGGGATACCGACGATACCGACTTGCCGGTACTCTGAGATGTCGATTTCAGGAATGCCTTGCATGGAGGGTTCCATATCAGACATGGGGGCAGGTGGGGATTGCTATATTATTGTCGATCATGATAGAGGAGATATTTAATATGGCTAATATGCTTGAAATATGTAATAGGACCGGCATGCGAGGCGCAGAGTGTTTTTGCGAATAAGGTCACACAAATGGTGTGCCGAATGAGTGAAAATGCTCTATCTGCGCAGTAAACCGGACTTTTCGAAGTCTACGCTTATCTACGACGCCATTATTTTGATAATCTCGTAAAAAGTCACGGGATGACTGAGTAAAAAGGTCGATATGCAAGGCGCAGGGTGTTTTTTGCGAATGAGGCCACACATATGGTGTGCCGAATGAACAAAAATACTCTGCAACGCAGCAGATCGGACTTTTTACGACGTCATCATTATTACTCTTAAGCGGAAGCACCCGTCAACCGGAAACTCTCCCATGTCGATAGTTCTCTGTCTCCCAATTAAGGCTCCAGTGCCGAGCCTCCATGATAATACCGCAGATATTGATCGCTTGAAACGATTGGCGCAGGAGCAGCGGGAGGGGCGGACTGTCGTGGTGCCGTGGCGAAGGGCAGGGACGGTTGCCCGCTCGTTTCGGGAAGCAGGATTTGTTGGGGCCGCTATCATCAATCAGGTTGAAGGCCGGGATGAGCTGGTTGATTTTTTGCCTGCGGTTCCCTCCCTGCTCCCAGCGCTGGCCCTGGACTTGGGGACGACGTATCTCGAAGCCCGTTTGGTTGATCTCTTGACTGGTCGCAGTTTGGCCCATGGACACTGTCCCAATGGCCAGATCGATTGTGGCGATGATATCCTGACCCGAATTCACTATGCTGGGCGAGGGGCAGGTTTGGCAGAATTAAAGCGGGTAGTCGTTCGTTCGATCAATGAGTTGACGGAACAGTTGTCTGCGCAGGCTGGTGTTGCAGCGGTCGAAGTTAGGGCCATGACTGTTTCCGGTAATCCGACCATGGTTCATCTTTTTCTTGGTCTTGATCCCCATCATATCTGTCGGGAGCCGTACATCCCTCTGGTCAATGCCCCGGATATGGTACAGGCCCATGAACTGGGACTTGTCATCAATCCTGAGGCCCCAGTTTTTATCCTGCCGGGCGTGGGCAGTTATTTCGGGGGGGATTTGATCTCCGGGATTTTGGCCAGTGGTTTGGATCAGCAGGAACACACCTCGATGCTGGTTGATGTCGGTACAAATGCCGAGGTGGTTCTTGGCAACCGGGAATGGCTGATTGCCTGTGCCGGAGCTGCCGGGCCAGCCTTGGAAGGTGGGGTGGCTCGAATGGGGATGAGGGCCGGGCCAGGCGCCATTGAGCATATCTCTATTGATCCTGAGAGTCATTCTGTCGTTTGGCAGACTATCGGGAATCGGCCGCCATGCGGGTTGTGTGGTTCGGGAATTATCGATTTGGTGGCAGCGCTTTATTTGGTCAGGATTATCGATCAGCGCGGTAAATTTCGGGTAGGGGCTGATCCTGGCCGTTTGTTTGACAGTGGCCACGGACTGGCCTATGTCGTGGTCTCTGCCGAGCAGGCAGAGGGTGGGCGACCCGTGATCTTGGAGCAGGTGGACCTTGATGCATTGATGCGTTCTAAGGCGGCGATGTATGCTATCTTGTCTACCTTGGTTGCTCAGGTCGGGGTAGGTTTTGGCGAGATCCGCCGGATTTATGTGGCAGGGGCCTTTGGCCGCCATATTGATCCCCGGCAGGCGATTACCTTGGGCATGCTTCCTGATTTGCCGCTTGATGTCTACCAGCCAATTGGCAACAGTTCTTTAGCCGGAGCGGAGAAGGTGCTGCTGGATGACGATGCCCGTCTCCGTTGCCGCCAGATCATGCAGACCATTACCTATGTTGAGCTTAACGTGAATCAGGAGTTTATGATGCGTTTTTCCGGGGCCAAATTCATTCCGCATACCAATCATGGTCTTTTTCCCTCGGTGCCCGTGTTTGGTTGATTAACAAGGGCCATCTCAGGGCGAGGGCTAGTCCCTCTCAGAGTGGCGAACCTACAATTCGATTGCGTTTTTTGGCGCTTTTGTGGTAGAAACGAAAGCTCGTTGGCAATGATTTTAGTCTCTCCTGATGGAGTTAGGGGGGAACTGCTTAGGTTATCGGTGATCAGTTACAGGTTTATAGTGTTAACAGGACTATGGCTAGGTCATGATTCATTATGTTTTTGATATGGTTATATTTTTATAATTACTAACCGGCAACTGTCAACCGCAAACCGATAACCTGACCTTTTCCTTGTTTGTTTTATTGCATAGATGCTTTTTTGCCCTGTCTTTGGGTGGTAAATAGTTATGGCAGTCAAAAAAACCAGAGCATGCGGTTGTAAACTAGTGCGCAAGGTCCCCAAAAAGACGGCGAAGGAACGTCTGGAAGAGTTTTGGTCACTTTTTGCCAAGGATGATGATGTCTTGGTCGTGATCAATGCCGACCCTGATGCCTTGGCCTGCGCTCTAGCGATCAAGCGCCTTTTGCGTTACCGGGTTAAGAATGTTGTTATCGGCTATCCCAACGAGATCAGGCGACTTAGTAATGTTGCCATGGTCGATTTGCTCAAAATCCCTATCGAGCGACTTCACACCGTAAAGATCAAAGAATTCAGCAAACGGGTGATGGTTGACTCCCAACCCCTGCACCTTCCCGCCTTTGAAAATATTCCCTTCGATGCTGTCATCGATCATCACCCCCTGACTACAGGTTGGACTGCCGGTTATGCCGATATTCGTCCCGATTACGGAGCTGCCTCTTCGATCTTGATCGAGTATCTGCGGGCGGCCGGGTTAAAGCCGTCGGTGGCCTTGGCCACAGCCCTTTTCTATGCCATTAAAGTTGACACTAATAATTTTGAAAAGAAGGCTTCGTTGGCAGACGCCATCTCTTTCCGCTACCTCTTCGATCTGGCCAATCAGAATCTGGTTCGCAAGATCGAGATGTCCGAACTCAGACCGTCAGAACTTGCCTATTTCCGAACCGCTCTTACCGAGGTCAAGATCAGCAAGAGCCGCCTCTATGTTCATGTCGGACGGGTCCGCAACCCGGATATCCTGGTGATTATCGCTGATTTTTTTAGTCAGGTTAATCAGATTGCCTGGGTCTTTGTTTCAGGAATTCACAGTGAAAAGTTGGTTGTTATCTTCCGTTGTGACGGTTATAAGAAAAACGCAGGTTCCCTCGCTCAGAAGATATACGGTCAGATTGGTTCTGCCGGAGGACACCGCCAGGCTGCTCGGGCCGAGGTTCCGTTGAAAAATCTTGCCAAGCAGGACCAGGATTTTGATACCAAGACTCTGATGCGATTCACTAAACGCCATATCGAAGGTTGATAGTCTCGAAAAAATTAACAGGATGGCTAAGCAGAGAAGCGCTGTCACACAGGAGGCCTGACTTTTCGAAGTCTATGCTTATCTGCGACGCTATCAAGGTTGAATGCCTATGAAACTAAAACCGACAACCCTGGCCATGGTTTTGGCTGGAGGCCGGGTTGATGAACTCAATGTTCTCACTTATTACCGACCAAAATCGGCGGTACCGTTCGGCGGATTTGCCAGGGTTATTGATTTCCCCTTGAGTAATTTAATGAACTCCGGTTTGGAACAGGTGGCAATCTTAAGCCAGTTCCGCAGTTTTTCCTTGATTAATCATATCGGCAGTGGTGCGGCTTGGGATATGATCGGTCGCCATCGCGGTATCTCCATTCTTCCCCCTTCCACTGGCCAGGCCAGCTCCAATTGGTATCGAGGCTCGGCGGACTCGGTGTATCAGAATATCGATTTTATCCGTTATCATGACCCTGACTGTGTGTTGATCCTCTCCGGGGATCATATTTACAACATGAATTATCAGCAGATTATTGATTACCATAAGGCCAAGGACGCTGACTTGACTATCGCCTGCCTTGCGGTGCCGATGGAGAAGGCCCATCGTTTTGGCGTGGCCAGCATTGATGATGAGGATGGCGCTACAGGCGGCCGGGTGCTGCAATACAAGGAAAAGCCCGCTCAGCCCAAGTTTAATTGGGCATCGATGACCATCTTCTGTTTTAAACCCGAGGCATTGCTGAAAACACTGACTGACAATGCTCGCGAGGATAACTCGTTTGAGTTTGGAAAAGATATCATTCCCCGGATGTTGGCCGATCAGCGTCGGGTCTACGGCTATAAATTTCATGGGTATTGGG
This sequence comes from Desulfobulbaceae bacterium, assembly GCA_013792005.1. Classification (NCBI taxonomy): domain Bacteria; kingdom Pseudomonadati; phylum Thermodesulfobacteriota; class Desulfobulbia; order Desulfobulbales; family Desulfobulbaceae; species Desulfobulbaceae bacterium. The sequence continues at coordinate 14,073 of VMSU01000214.1, read as the reverse complement.
GGTATACCCGAACGATTGATGAGTACTGGCAGGCTTCGATGGACCTCTTGGGACCGACCCCTGCCATCGACCTTGATGCCTGGGGTATCCGTACCAATCTCGACCATCGTGGCATTTGTGATTATCAGCCATTGAAGGTCGGGGCTCGCGCCACAGTCCATGATAGTCTGGTGTACAACGGCTGTGTGGTGGAGGGAACTGTGGAACGTTCCATCCTTTTCCCCGGTGTTCATGTCAAAGCTGGGGCGGTGGTCAAGGACTCGATCCTGTTTTTCAATAATTCGGTTGAGGCAGGGGGGCGACTCTTGAAGGTGATCAGTGATGTCAACACCACCTTTGGAGCCGGATCAATAATTGGGGGGGAAGGTCCGAGCGCTGATCATGAGGTGACGGTGGTGGGCTGGAATAACCAGGTCCCAGCCGGGACAGTTATCGGCAGTGACTGCACAATCTATCCGCATCTGAGGCCAGAAAAATTTGGCCGTGAGATCAAACAAGGGGAGATCATTCGATGAACCCTATCAGTAAGACCTTGGTTCTTCTTCTGGCGGGAGGGGTGGGCAGCCGTCTGAATATTTTAGTTCAGACTCGGGCTAAACCGGCAGTGCCTTTCGGTGGTTTGTACCGGATTATCGATTTTTCGTTGAGTAATGTTATGAACTCCGGCCTGACCCAGGTGGGAGTCATGACTCAGTATAAGCCCCTGTCCCTGATGAATCATCTGGGGAATGGAGCTGCCTGGGATTTGGCTGGTAGGAGTCGTGGGGTTAAAGTTCTGCCGCCTCGCACTGGCTCTCATGAGTCTGACTGGTATAAAGGCACAGCGGATGCCGTGCGTCAGAACATTGATTTCATCAAGGCTCATCCCTCTGATGAGATTTTGATTCTCTCCGGCGATCACATCTACCATATGGATTTTGATCAGATGATCCAGGCTCACCGCGAGAAGAAGGCGGATATTACCATCGGGATGATGGTGGTGCCAAAGGAGGACCTCCACCAGTTCGGGACCGGGATCACGGATCTGGACGGGCGGATTATCGAGTGGGAAGAGAAGCCCAAGGTCCCCCGTACCGATCTGGCTTCGATGGGGATCTATGTCTTTGATACCAAGTACCTGCTCTCCCTCCTGGCCGAGGATCGTGACGAGGTCGATTTTGGCATGCACATGATCCCTAAAGCCATTGGTCGAGACAATGTCTATGCCTTTCGCTTTGCCGGGTATTGGCGGGATGTGGGTACGATTCAGGCATATTGGGAGGCTAATATGGATCTTCTCCGGGAAGATTCCGGGATCACACCGGGAAGATGGGGGATCAGGTCCAACGTTGAGGCCAGTGGCCGGATGGCGGATCGATCCCCGGCGCGATTTGGAGCCACGGCGCGGGTGAAGAATTCGATGATCTCGGCGGGGTGTATTATCCATGGCGAGGTGGTGAACTCGATTCTCTCTCCGGGAGTGGTGGTTGCTAAAGGGGCAGTGGTTCGAGATTCAGTGTTGATTGATGATTGCGAGGTGGGCGAAGGGGCGTTGGTTGATCTTGCAATTATGGATAAACGTGTCCGGGTTGGTAGGAATGCGGTGGTTGGCACTGGCGATCGGCAGGTCGTTAACCAGGACTACCCGACACACCTGTACACCGGTATCACCCTTCTCGGTAAATCGGCTCAGGTGCCGGACGGCGCAATCATCGGGCGAAATTGTATTGTTACCCCAATGCGCCTGGCCCATGATTTCCCCTCTCTTCATATCTCCTCCGGCGCTACGGTGTAGGGAGAAGTAAACACCCCATTGGCGCTGCCTTTAGAGGTTTGTTCGCGCATTTTTGTTGGTAAAAGACCTGCTCGCATAGCGCTGCTATAGCGAGCAGGTCTTTTTGTTGGCTCGATAAGCGACCAAAGGGAGATTCCGGGTGCCGTAATGGTGAACGTTCCTGGTTCTGTCTGGTAAGGTGGGCGCCATTTTCTTGTGGTGTGCGCGGATTGGTTTTGCATTTTAACACGAAGTCGGGGTGAGCTGCGCGTAACCTGACCTTCTTGATCGGAGGATATTGTGATGCACACACTATACTATTCCCTATGGCGGCTTCGAGTTGTTGTTGCCGTTTTTCTTGGGGGTGCTTTCTTGGGCGGCTGTGTTAAATCATTGAAAGAGGCGAAACCTATCATCGTCAATACCGCGTATGATAAGCAGCTCCTGGGAAACCTTGCGGCTGATTATGTCGGTAATGATGCCTGTATGAAACGGTGTCATGTCCATGCCAAGATCAAACGCGACTTTGATGCCAGCACCATGGGGGCGCAACTGAAAATTGCCTCAAGCGGGATGATGATTGTTGACTGTGAGTCGTGCCACGGGCCGGGTAGTGAGACCTTGGCTACCCTTGATCGGGAAAGGCTGACTCCCAAGAAACCCGATGATCCAATCAACGACGAGACTCGCGCCAAGATCAAGCAGGTCATGCGCAAGAATTTCCTCCACTTTGATGAGTTACCGGGACCGGTTCGGTCGCAGATCTGTCTCAAATGCCACACTGCTAACGCTGATTTCAACCTCCATAATTGGAACGCCAGCGCTCATGCCATCAATGATGTCTCCTGCTCGGATTGTCATCCTATCCACTCCGGGCCGAGCCTGATGCAACATCCGGAAACCATCAATCAGACCTGCATGAACTGCCATAAGGAGACGGCTGCCGAATTTAACCTGCCCAGCCATCATCAGATTAGAGAAAATGCCATTTATTGCACCGACTGTCATGAGCAACATGGCTCAAGCAATGAGAAACTTTTGCTTGGCATGACCGTCAAGGAAACCTGTGCCCGTTGTCACACCGAAAAAGTCGGTCCTTTCCTCTGGGAACATGGGGATGTGAATGAAGATTGTATGAGTTGTCACATGAGTCACGGCTCGGTGAACAATAATCTATTGAGAGTCAAAGAACCATTTCTGTGCATCCAGTGTCATGCCTATTCACATTTTGCTGGGATAGGAAACAGCTTGGCCTCGGTTGCCGGTCGCATTGGCAACTCGACTCGTTGCACAGACTGTCACTCGCAAATTCATGGCACTGACACCCCCTCTTCCAGTAATAACGGGAGGTGGATGCAATGAGACTGGTCGTCAGGCATTCGCTTTTTGGTCTGTTATCCGTGGGTCTGATCCTGGGCGCTGCATGCTCCGTGTCGGCCGAGGTGTATCCGAGCATTCCTTCGGAGATGACAATGTTTTCCGGGTTTACTCTTAATCATTCGTCAGATAGTCCTCTTTCCTCTTTTGGCAGCGATTCACCCTATTCATCCTATGCCGGGGCGACCAATGGTCTGAGATCGGTAACCAGGCGGGCCACTGAGTATGACTCCGACGACAGTTCGTTGATTATTGGGGGACGGGTGGAGGCCTATCCTTTACCTCAGCGGTTTTATTTCGATGCCAATGTCGAGGGGGCAGACCACTGGTTTGGTGAACTTCGACACTCCTATACCGACATCTATCAGTTACGGGTGTTGAGTCGACGTTTTGTTCATAATCTGGACAATCTGGCCTTGTATGACCTTGATCCGGCGCCAACCCAGACCGAAGTCTCTCGTCTTGATCTGGGGAAGGAGTATAGTTTGGGGATTGATATCAATCAATTCAGGCTGCGGTTGAAGACCCCAAATTTTCCATTTCATCTTTACACCGTGGGTGAGGTGGTTCGCCGTAATGGCGAGAGGCAGCAACGTTTCTTGGGGGATTCACCAGTGCCCCCCGCCAGGCCCCGGGTCTCCAAGGCCATGGCCGTTGATCAGGAGACTAAAACGATTGCACTAGGTGCGAATTCCCACCTGCGTTGGCTTGAGATCGATCTCTCCCACTCCTGGCAGCAGTTCGACAGCGGAGTGGCTGATCGCTATCGCTATCTGGCATCTCCGCCGGTGCGGCCTGCCGGCGACTACGTCCATAACGCCTTGCCAGTGCTGAAGACCAGCAGCAATACCCTGAAGCTCCATACCACCCAGACCGGCAAGGTGGTGGCTACCGCGACCTTGGCTGATATCACCCGGACCAACGAAACCAGTGACCGATACGAGATCGAGGCCGAAAAACGTCTTGGTCACACCGATTTATTGTGGACGCCGTGGGCTAACATGGTGTTGGGGACCAAATATCGGCGTCAGGAGAGCAGCGGTAGCGGTCCGGCATCGATCATCTCCCCTTGGAATTCAGCGGTACTGCCTGTTAAGAGTGGGGTCGAGGGGGGGACGGAGACGGCTACCGCTTTTATCCGTTACAATCCGATCAGAACGGTGACCCTCAAGGGCCAGTACAGCATCGAGCACCGGGACAGGGATCTTGATTCGGCGCTTGATTGGCACCTGGCTGAGGAGAAGGACATTAATACTTTTGACGCGGGAGTCACCTGGCGTCTTCGGCATGAGGCAAGGCTTAGGGTCAACTACCGGCTTACTGATACTGATGTTGAACCGGGCATGGTCCCCGCGATCTTTAATAATAATCCGGAGCGGACGCACCAGGTGACCGCCGATATTTCTTATTCTCCCCAGGCGGCAACCACACTCCTCCTCTCCGTTCTCTTAAAAGATGACACCGCGGATGATCTCTCTGTTCTGTATCATAATTTTATCGGTTTTGTTCCAACTTCTGACTTTGTGCCTGTTTCGGATGCCGGAGTAAAGGCGACAAATTATGACGCCTTCTGGCAGCGGTATCTAGCCAGTATCACCCATGCCTGCACTGAGCGTTTATCCGTAACTGGCAGTTACGTTTATTCCTCAATGGTTACTGATCGCGATTTCAGCGCCTTTGAGGGGATAACCATTGTTGATAACGGCTACCATAACACCCAAGGGTATCATTCGTTCAGCCTGAGTTCCTCTTGGCAGGCGACTGAGCGGTTCTCTCTTGATTCCACGATTGATTACACGATTGCTACGGGCGATTATTCGTTGACCAACACCACCTTGAATCAATTTCTGCCTTTGGGGGATATGGCCATGGCAGATACCAAAGAATTGGGGGTGCGGTTTGATGGAGGGTACGATCTTGGTCAGGGCTGGAAGGCTGGTGTTGTTGTCCGCTATGTTGAGTTCATCGACAAGTCCTTCGACAATCCGTCCAAGGGAGATTTGTACGGGGCATTGTTTAAGATGACCAAGGTGTTTAAATGACAGGCTTTTGGCACCGCTGTCACTCGCCTGGAGTCTGTTTCCGGATCATCGCGATAATCATTGCAGCGCTGATCTCATCCGTTCCAGCTTTTTCCGCTCAGGTCGGGGTCATTATGGCGGCTGGGGGAATCCCCTATTATCTCGCGATCCAGCGGGTAATAGAGGAGGAGTTAGCCAAGGAGAAGGATGTGCGGGCGGAGATGATTATCGAAAGGCCGGCGCCTAATGAAATGGCCTGGAGAAATGCGACACGTCGTCTGGTGACCCTCGAATCGAAGGTGATTATTGCCTATGGCGGGGGCACAGCCCTGGCTGCCATGGCCGAGGCGCCTGATTTGCCGGTGGTGTTCTGCGCCGCCTTCGATCCGGCGGCATCAGGTATCGTTGGCGCCAACGTCACAGGGGTTGCCACCAAAGCGCCGTTGTTTGCCTTGGTCAACTCTTTACACAAAATATCCAACTATCGGAAATTAGGGATCCTTTATTCCAGCAGCGAGGTTGATTCTGTCCGTCAAGCCGAGATCGTGGCCAGTCTCGGCGGTAATGTCGTCAAGACCGATGTTAAGGGCCTTGATACTATCTTTTTTCCTGATGATGTTCAGGCCGTGTTTTTGACCTGTGCCGGGGCGGTGCAGAATCAACAGGCCATTACCGGAATAATCGAACGGGCACGGGCTGGCAAGATTGCTACGGCTTCCGTCTTCGCGGAGAGCGCCGAGCAGGGGGTGCTTATTGCTATGTCTGTTCCGGCGGAGGAGATTGCTCGGAAGACCGCTAAAATCGTAGCCGGTGTTTTGGCAGGGGGGCGTCTTTCCGGAGCCCCTCTGCTTAGTAGCGGCAGTCGAGCAGAGTTGGTTATTAACGGGGGGGAGGCTAGGAATTTAGGGTTTGCCATCCCCAGTGAAATTCTTACCCAAGCCAGGGTGGTTGAGTAGGAGAGAGTCTGCTGAGCAGGAGTCACTGGTAAAAAAAAAACTTGACTACAGATTTTTTTTTCATGCACTATATCTGAAGTGGCGGGAAAACATGGTGATGGCCACATGGTAGTAGTTCCTGGTTTCTAAAGAGGTGGCCCGAGGCGGGCCGAGGAGGAATGCATGAAAAAGATGTTGAGACGTTGCTTGATTGTAGGGCTTGTACTGATGAGCGCTGGCACCTGTTATGCCGAGGCGCCTATAGTGGTGGCCGCTGCCATTGGCGCTGCCCCGACCCTGGATGGCAAGATCGATGATTGGTCTAGTGTCACTCCGGTTATTATCAAGGTGGCGCCGGCTAACGATGGAGACCCAAAGGCCTTCCAGGGCACGTTAGATTTGGAGCTCCGTGCGGCAGTTAATGGCGATATGATCTATGTTGTAGCCCAGTGGCCTGATTCTACCAAAGATGTTACTCACAAGACCCTGACCTGGAATGTAGAAAAAGATGGCTATGAAGAGGGGAAGGATCGGGAGGATCGTTTGTCTTTAAATTTCCCGATCAGTGGTGATTTTACCTCCTGCATGCTGTCCGGCAAGACCTTTGTCTCCGACCTTTGGCATTGGAAGGCTTATCGTAGTCAATCGGTGGGTGTGGTCGAAGACCAGTCGAATATTATGTCCATGGAAAAGTTGGAGAAAGCCAAGGAGCACCCTACTCGTGATGGCAAGAAGATCTGGCTTGCCCGGCCTTCCGATCCCGGCACGCCCTTGGTGACCAGCCAGAAACCCATCGATAATATCGGTGATGTGATCCCTCAGTATCTGCCTGCCACCGAGGTGTCTGGAAGCAAGGCTGACATCAAGTCAGCGGCGATCTGGGCTGACGGTAAGTGGACCGTGGAGATGAGCCGCAAACTCAACACCGGAAATCCTAAAGAAGATACGGTCTTTGAACACGGTAAGTCCTACGCTGCAGGCGCTGCCGTTTTTGATCACACCGGAGATGATCATCACAGTGTTGGTGACTGGACTTTGGAGATCAAGTAGGGATTGAGAACTTATGAAGGACAACTAGGGGATATAATCTCTAGTTGTCCTATATTTGATGGAGTGATTATGTCACAATCAGGTCGATTAACAGTTATGAGTGGTACGCCTCTTTCTCGGCTTGGTTTGAGGGGAAAAATTTTCGGCGCCATGGGAAGTGTCTGTGTTCTTCTTATTGTGATTGCTGGTATTTCAGTCAAGATCATTACTGAGAATCTTGAGGTCAGTAAAAAGTTGGTCGAGCGAGGAGAAACCCTGTCCGCAAAGGTTGAGTCGGTTGGTGAGACCGTCAAACAGAACCTTACTGCCCAGAAGGAACGTCAGGTACAGTTTGCCAATGAACGTGATGTTGTCGGCCAGGAGCGGCTAACTAAGCAGGTGAGTCTTTATCAACAGATCTTGAATCTGCAGACGGCCATGGGTGCTGTGGACCGTAATGCCAACAAGATTATCATTAATTCCGATCCCTATTCCGTAGTGGCGAAGGAAGTCGCTGCTTTGACAACTGTGCTCGATGAATTCTTTGCCATGCCCGATCTGGCTACCCTGGATGAAAAAAAGGTCAAGGGGACCAGCCGTGCGGCCAAGGCCTATCTGGGCACCTATGGTGAGGTAAAGGCCCTTGATGAAGAAAATGTCTCGATGACCCAGCAGATCGATAAGGTCAAACGGGCGCAGGAGATCGGGGTCACGCTTCAGGAACGGGTTACCTCTTTGGTTGAGGACATGAAGAATCAGGCTCAGGCTACGATTCAACGTGAGAACGAGTTGGCCACGGTTGATCTTAAGCAGGCTCTGGCAGTAGATGAGAAGACTTTGGCGGATATTTTGGCAAGCCAGGATGAAATTCGAAAAAATGTAGCTCAAGATGTCAAAGAAAACAGCACGTTGGAAGGTTTTCTTCAGGCCAAACGCCGTGAGTTGGTGGTGATGGCCATGGTTGCTTTAGCAGTGGGCGTGGTTTTTTCTATCGCTATGGTCACTATGATCACTCGACCGGTGTTGCGGGCGGTTAAGATTGCTAAAGGGATTGCCGCCGGAGATCTGGAGCAGGAGGTTGATATCACCGGTGATGATGAAATCGGTCAATTGGGTAATTCCATGACTATCATGATTGATAATCTGCGTACTAACCGTGCGGAGATCGAAGCCAGTGTCCATTCACTCGATGAGGTGGCCTGTTCAGTCTCGTCTTCGCTTGAGGAGATCAGCGCTTCAATGTCCGAGATTAACGGTACAACCCAGCTCAATGTCCAAAAAGCAAGAATGACGGATGAGATGTCTGGCGAGGCCAAGCAAAACGCAGAGGAGGGGAAGGCAACGATGAGCGAAATGGTGCAAACCATTGCCGCCATTCAGGCTGCCAGTCGGGAGATTGCCAAGACCATCAAAACGATCAATGACATTGCCTTTCAGACCAACCTGTTGGCTTTGAATGCGGCGGTTGAGGCCGCTCATGCCGGGGAGCAGGGTAAGGGGTTTGCTGTGGTTGCTGAAGAAGTGCGCCGGCTGGCCGGACGGTGCTCTGATGCTGCCAATGAGACTACGGTGCTCCTGGAAGGGCCGCTGAAGAAGATCGGTGTAGCGGTTGAGGTGGCGAATAAAACGGCCCTGGCTTTTGACTCTATTTATGACAATGTGAACGCCATGGGCAGTTTGGTGAGTGAGATTGTGCTTGGCAGTGAGATGCAGGCTGCTGGCATCAAACAGATCAATTCCGGTCTGGCTCAGATCGACAGCGCCGCTCAAGGGCTGACGGGTCAGACTGATCAGTTGACCTGCACCATGGATCGGTTCAAGAAACCACAGGAGGTTGACGAAGGGAAGTTGCAACTGATTGAGGGGTAAAAAGAAAGTTGTCCTACTCTTCGATGTGAAGCTGCACTGTTCTCAATCCTGCAATAAACGGTCCTACTGCGGTAGGACCTTCCTTGTCCACCAAGCGTATCGTCTCGCTGCCGATTACCGCAATCTCAGCTCGTCCACGGAGGGCGGCAATATCATCACGGTCTTTGATCCCGAACCCCACAGCCAGCGGTAGTTGCGCTTCTTTCCGGCATCGGCCGATATAGTTAGAGAACTCCTGATCAAACGAGGTCGCACTGCCGGTCACTCCGCGGCGGGCTACGCAGTAGATAAAGCCGTCTGCCACTGCCGCAAGCTCCCGCATTCGCTCATTGGTGCTGGTGGGAGCAAAAATCATGATCGGCGCGATGCCGTGTTCTTTGGTGAGGCGCAAATATGACTCGCCTTCTTCCGGCGGCAGGTCGGGGATGATCATTCCTTGGATGCCGATTCGTGCTGATTCCTTAATAAAGGCCTCCTCGCCAAATTTGAACAGGATATTGTAATAGGTCATGAAGAGGAAAGGGATGTTGTACGTAGCGGTCATCTCCTCGGCAAAGGCGAGACATTCACGAACTTTGGCGCCAGTCGCCAGGGCATCCTGGTTGGCCTTGATGATCACCGGTCCATCGGCCATGGGCTCGGAGAAGGGGATCTGCATCTCAATCAGGTCGACCCCGTTTACCACCATCTGACGCACGACTTCGCGGTTTACCTCAAACGAGGGGTAGCCCAAGACGATATGGGTCATCAGTAGGATCTCTTTTTCGCGGAGCGCCGCCTCGATATTAGTTTTGAGCCGCATACTCCCTCCCTTTCTCGATGATGAAACGCTTCCATGATGGATCTTGAAAGGCGTTGGCAATGGTAAAAATATCCTTGTCTCCCCGTCCGGACATATTGATGATGATGGCCTGATCGCTGGCGAGTTGGCCTGCTTCTTTATATGCCTGAACAAAGGCGTGGCTGGACTCAAGCGCCGGGATGATCCCCTCGTTTTTGACGGTTTCGTCAAGCGCTGCCATCACTTCGACATCGGTGGCGGCCTCAAAACGAACCCGTCCCTGCTGCCAAAGGTCGACCAGGATTGGTGATACACCTACATAGTCGAGCCCGGCGGCCACTGAATGGGTGTCCTTCATCTGTCCGTCCTCGTCCTGCAAGAAGATTGTTTTATAGCCTTGGGCAACCCCGGCCGAGCCATCAGTACCGGCAAGACGGGCTGCGTGCTGGCCGGTGGCAAGGCCTTTGCCCCCCGCCTCCACTCCGATCAGTTCCACCTCTGGTTGGTCGAGAAATCCCTGAAAGATTCCCATGGCGTTGGAGCCGCCGCCAACGCAGGCGTAGACCCGTGCCGGCGGTTTGCCGAACTGGGAGATGATTTGCTTTTTGGCCTCAATGCCGATAATCGATTGAAACCAGGCCACCATCTCCGGGAAGGGATGCGGTCCGCAGACTGTGCCCATCACGTAGTGGGTAGAGTCCATGTTGGTGACCCAGTCGCGGAAGGCGGCGTTGATCGCGTCCTTTAGGGTTTTCGAACCGGAGGTGACCGGGATCACTTCGGCGCCCAGCTTTTCCATCCAGAAAACATTGGGGCGCTGACGGTTGACGTCCTCCTCTCCCATGTAGATGGTGCAGGCGAAGCCGAATTTTGCGGCCATGGTGGCGGTGGCCACACCATGCTGCCCGGCCCCGGTTTCGGCGATGACGCGGGTTTTTTCCATGCGCTTGACCAAAAGTCCCTGGCCCATGACGTTGTTGGCCTTGTGCGCCCCGGTATGGTTGAGGTCTTCGCGTTTGATGTAGATCTGGGCTCCGCCGAGTTTTCTCGACATATTGCCGGCGTGGGTCAGCGGAGTTGGTCGGCAGGAGTAGGTGCTCATCAGGTCGCAGTATTCCTGCCAGAAGGACGGGTCATGGCGGACAGCGGCAAAGGACTGATTGAATTCCCTGAAAGTTTCATGGAGAACTTCCGGGATAAAGGCCCCGCCCCAGTCTCCGAAATATCCAATTGTGTTGGGCATGGTGGTTTGGTAGGTAAAATTAATGTAATTGTTCAGCAGCACCACATCTGCTTTGTCATAAGCCTGCTCACATAGACGGGCTATAGTTCGCAGGCTTATTTCGCGCATCTGCAGCGCTGCTGAACAGTTACAGTTCCGGGTATCTGTTTATTTTGGGGCTGGAGCTGAATAGTTACAAATTAACGGACAAGTGTAAATCTTCAGGAGAGTGATGGATGCGCTGAGCGTATCAACCCTGTGACATTAATGGTTTCATCTTCTCGACTGTAATTGTGTTCCTTTTTACCCTGTCCCTGATCAGCTGTAAACTGATAACTTCTTCCGGCAGGCCCGGGCAAAGTCTTCCGGGAAGTGGCCGCAGATAAAGCGGAGTTGTGCCTCGCTGAACGCCCCTGGTGCAAACGGCAGTTTAGGGAGGAACGAGTACAAGAGCCGTTGGTCTGTTGCCGCCCCGAAACGTTTAGGGTATTCGATCGAGCTGACCATTTGGGCGCCCAATGCCGTTAAGACCCTGAGAGCGGTCAGTATCCCGGTATCCAGGGATCGCCTGGTGGCGCTGTCGGCCTCCATGATGTTGCCTACCGGGCGGAGGGTCATCATCTGCAGTTCCCACTGCGAGACTTGTGCCTTGGGCACGAAGAGGATGATATTGTCATCCTGGTGGACAATCAGGCTCGACTCCAGATCAATGCGTTTATCTATTCGGGTATTAGTGAGGATCGCATTCAGGTAGTCGGTGAAAAAAGAGGAGCCGGTTTCTGTCTGGTAGCGGATCACGACGTCATGGATTAGCTCTCCGCAGCCGTAAGGATGGAACGGGGTTCCGTCGGTTCCGGGGATGGCTGCTGGCAGCATGGCGAATTGCTGGTGGACCATCTGGTGGGAGGCGTGCAGCCGGTATCCGTTTGCCGCGCAGTCGAACCCGTAATTCCATCCCCACAGGGTAGAGGAAAAAGAGAGGTCCTCGGTCGTGATTGCCGCCATTTTTTCGACAAGAGCAAGTCGCAGGGACTCAAGTTCCTCTGGCGTCAGGCCACGGCGTGTTTCGGGCACGGCAAGGCCAAGATCTTCGGCCAGACGGCAGAAAGTACGCTGATAATAGAGGTGGCGGAGGCCTGTCATGTCGATAGGATCAAGGTCGTTAATCTGGTAGCGGATGGCGTCATTGGCCATATTGGCGGCGTAGTGGCCCCAAGGGATATAGCTGTTGCGACGAAGGTATTCGAAGACGTGGCTCCTGCCTTGCTGCCACTCCCCGATGATTTCGCTGTTCCCTTGGACACCGGGTTTTAGCACCATGGCATCTTTGTAGTCGTCTGGCAGATTGGGGTTGTTGACCAGGACCTCGAACAAGGTGTGATCACTGATTGCGGCCTCTACCCGGTTGTTTGTTTGGCGATAGCTTAGACCGGTAGGGCGTTTGGTCTTGGAATCAATGATCAGGTGGCAGCACTGCTCTGCCAAGATGATGAGATCAGCGGGGTCGGTTGAGTGGGAGGCCAGCGCTAGACGTATCGGAGCAGGCAGATCGGTAAAGAGGGCAGCTCGCTGCTCATGATCAAGGCCTGAGCCCAGCCATTTTTCGATAACGCCGTGCATGGAGGCCGGAGCTTGGGGTGTCAGGGCGATCCGTTCTGGGTGATCGCTTTTGCTTTCGGCCCAACTTTGACAGATATATGTCGTTCCCCGAAAAGGAAAGGGGTTGGCAATTTCGTAGATCCACTCTGCCTCAGGCTCCAGTACCGTGCCGGGCGGGAAGTTGCTAAGGTTTTGGTGAAGAGTGCCGTCGGCAAATTGGCCAAGGACCGCAAGATAGTCACCCTGACGAAAGTTGGTAACGGCATAGGCCGGTCGATGGATACCGAAGCGAAAGGTTCCAGCTGGGGTCACGCAGGTACGAATGGATGATTTGGTCATGGTGGCTGGCGTGAGATTATTTGATGGCTGTTCCGTGATATGTGGCGGGTGGGAGCTACCTCGCGCCGATTATGCCAGTGTCGGTGAGTGTTGTCTCGCGGTACCTTTTAACCTAAATCACCGTGACAGCGCTTTTGCAAGGCCAGAATTTGAGCCAATGCCTGTCGTATGCCATTAAGGTCGCGCTTGGATGAATGTTCGAACAGGATCCTGCTCGCTGAGATGATTTCGGGATAGGCTTTGTCTCCGAATCCGGGATAGCTGACCATGATCGCGACCTGACAGTTAAACTCATCCACATCACGTTTTTCAGGGATGGAGTCTGCCCGTATCGCCTGTTTGATTCGTTTGAAAGTCTGCTGCATCTGTTTTTTGAGTGGCCGGAATTTCTGGTCGGCCAAGGCCTTTTTGTTCATCAGGATCAAGGGAGAAAGAGGAGGTTTGATAGGCCAATGATGAAACCGAGCAAGCCACCGAAGAGGTTAATGTACTTGAACTGCTCCTCCATGATGCCAAGTAGCAGGCGTTCCAGGCGCAAGAGGTCGAGCGAGTCGACCTTGCGGGTGACGATCCGCTCGATATTGGCAAAATCCACCAGGCGCGGGACTTCCTCAAGGAGCAGGGCATGGCTCTGTTGCAGCACGTACTCGCTGATCCCGCTTTGGACGTTCTTGGGCAGGAGTTTAGACAGGGCGCCGAGGGGTTGGCCGAGGAGGTAGGTGTTCACTAGTGAGCTGAAGAGTTCGTCGAGGATCCGTTTACTCTTGTTTGAGCGGAGGATTGCCAGGATTTCAGCCGTAGTCCATTTGGTGCCGGATTCCAGACTGTTTTGGCCGAAGAGGTCGCGCAAGATGGCATTGCCTGACCGGCTGTTTTGTGTCTCTAAGGCCGCGCCCAGCAATGCCGTAAGTTTCGAGCAGGTGTGAGGGCTTTTCATGATGATTAGAACTTCTCGGCAGATTCCGGCTTTGAGTCCTTCGATGGTGGCGGGGTTAAGACTGGCCAGGACTTCTTTGAGTGGACGGGTCATGAAGGAGGAAATTTTTTCCGCGGCAATGGCGCTGGCCTTGGCCCTGGTTTCCTCATTGTTGAGCCAGGTGGCGATGTCGTCACCCTTGTCGGACAAGTAGTCGTTGACCTTTGACTCG
>VMSU01000213.1 GCA_013792005.1 Desulfobulbaceae bacterium | reverse complement strand
CGAACGAATGCCGTTATTACAGGCACTTACAAAAGAAGAATACACAACCAATGCCGAATCAGAATCTAAGCAGCTGTTATTATTCAGCTAAACGTTGGGACACTAGTGAGAATTAGCCTAGAATAATTACCGTTTTTAATATCAAAACACACAAGGAGTCAATCATGTTATCCAAGATTTCATTGCAAACCAAGCTGCTTATCAGCCTTTCTTTGTTTTTAATAATCGGATTGGTTAATTTCGGAATTATCTATTCTGTTGTGACTCAGCAGAAGACCAACAGCCGGGCTATAAATCTGGCGGGAAGACAGCGGATGCTCAGCCAGAAGATGACAAAAGAGATGTTCATCATGCACAACACCTCTGACACTAAAACACAAAAAGATCTGGCAACCACCATCGATCAAACTGCCTCATTATTTGACACTACTCTGAAGGGGTTATTAGATGGCGACCCAACCCAGGACCTGCAGGCAGTCAAAGACAAGGAGACCAGGAGCAAGCTGCTTGATGGGCAAAAGTTATGGCAGGAGTTCGAGAAAAACATCCGTATGTTAATTGCAAGTGAACATCACTCTCCAGAGAGTGAGACTGCCCTTGCTGCGATCCAGGCCAACAATCTGCCACTTCTCACGATTATGAACGAGGCTGTTACCCTTTATGAAAAAAAGAGCGATCTTAACTCGATATTGGTAATCCAAGGTGCTCTTTTGATTATTCTTATGCTGTCCACGGTTGCTGTGCTGGTTCTCATTCGCCGTCAAGTCATATCTCCACTTTCATCCTTTGCGTCAACTCTTGCAGAAAGTTCCGTTACCATGAGGGGTCTGTCCAGTACGGTGGCCTCAGCCGCAAACACCATTGCCGACCAGGCATCAAGTCAGGCGGCAGCAGTCGAAGAGTCCTCCGCATCATTAACCGAGCTTACCAGCATGACCCA
This sequence comes from Desulfobulbaceae bacterium, assembly GCA_013792005.1. Taxonomy (NCBI): domain Bacteria; kingdom Pseudomonadati; phylum Thermodesulfobacteriota; class Desulfobulbia; order Desulfobulbales; family Desulfobulbaceae; species Desulfobulbaceae bacterium. The sequence continues at coordinate 2,736 of VMSU01000213.1, read as the reverse complement.
GCAGAACGCTGAGCATACCTCTAATGCCAATGCCGAAATGCAAAATACGAAAAAAATCACCGAACATGCGTACACCACTATGCAAGAAATGAATAGGGCCATGGAAGATATCCTTGCCGCGAGTCAAGAGACACAGAAGATCATCAAGACCATCGATGAAATTGCTTTTCAAACCAATCTTTTATCATTAAATGCAGCAGTCGAGGCAGCCAGAGCAGGGGAGGCTGGGGCTGGTTTCGCCGTTGTTGCCGACGAAGTCAGAAGCCTTGCTCAGCGTTCCGCAGATTCTGCCAAAAGCACATCACAACTTATTGAGAACATCGTAAAGAGGATTGAAAACGGCTCATCACTGGTCAAAAAGACCACCGAGACATTTGAGGAGGTTGCTGCAGGATCAGGTAAGGTAGCGGTATTACTTACTGAAATTACCCATGCCAATAACGAGCAATCCATCGGTATCTCACAGATATCATCAGGTATTCACTTGATCGACGAGGCTACCCAGCAGAACTCAGCAATTTCTGAAGAGGCAGCTTCTTCCGCCACAGAAATGCACAGTGAGTCTCAAAAACTTAACGCCATAGTTAGCCAACTGCTTCAGGTTGTTGGCGGAACTCAAGCAATAGCTCCAACTACCCACGACACCAAAAGGCTCACATTTTAATTGCCACTTGACCATGTCACCAGGATACCTTAGTTCATCAAGGCCATAATTACTGTGGATAGCAAACTAGGGAAGGGGACGACTTTCGATGTATATCTGTTAATAATCACATATGAAATCTCCATAACTACCCATAATAAGCCGATACCACAGGAATTTTATGGCCACAACACATAATGGTAGTTGACGACGAGGCACTTTTTCGTGATATGATAAATTCGGATATCAGGTTGATATTTTTTCTAATGGCGCTGAGGTGTTGAACGCCATTAAACAGAATCCGAATGTTTGACAGCTGTTTACTGACCAAACCATGAGGCCTGTACGTTATACATGTGGTGAAGGGGGTGAAACGTGAGTGTGCTTCAGCCTAAAAGAGGCTGTGTTGATTAATACTTAATTTATTACAAGGAGAAGAGAGATCATGAAAAAAAAACAAATTGCTGCCTTCTGTGTCGCTTTAGCATTTACCTTTGGGCCAGGGTATTACTCGGCCCAAGCGAATGAGGTCAACAAGGGTGAAATACCACAGGCCGAACTGGCCAGCACCTACAAAACCTTAGCTTGGGGAAATCCTATCTGGGATAACGGTGAGATGATCACCGCCTATAATGATGATGCGAAAATGCTCATTGTCGATACCAGACCAGACAGTTTCTTTACCAAGGGAACACTAAGTAACGCCGTGCTCCTTCCTTTTGACAAAAGTGATGCTGCCGATAATGGCTTAACCGAAGAGGCGTTAGCCGCTGCCATTACCAAGGCAGGATTGAGTAAGGATAGCGCAAAGATTGTCTTTTTCTGCCAAGGGCCCAAATGTCATCGCAGCTATAACGCTGCCTTTATCGCCACGACCAAGTGGAACTACAAGCCAGAAAATGTCATCTGGTATCGTGATGGGTATCCGAACTTAGTTCAGCAAATACAAGCTGATCCTAAGCTCAAAAGAAAGGCCAGTAAATATTTGAGTGAAGAGGCGATGAAGTCTCTGTAATTCGAGTTTTGGTTCGATGCACGGCCACCAAAATGGCGACCGTGCATTTTTTTTCAATCAGGAGGATATCATCAATGGCACTCGCCTTAACACTGACAAAAAATGTCTCCCTGCAGACAAAGATTATGGTTGTTTTCATCTGTTCTTTTGTTCTGCTACTCTTAGTGACATCGGCCATGCATTTTCAAGGAATGGCCCAGCGAGATTCTGCATTGAAAAAATCCGTACGACTCGGCCATACTATCGCTGTTGATAGTGTTCTCACAGACCAACGTCAATATCTTGAGAAAGCTTTGACCGGTATTCTTAATACCAGAGAGACCGCGGTATTTCTGTCGGATCCTGCCAAAAATAATACAGCAGGACTCATCATGAAAGGGCTCTATCTCACCATGCAAACCCAACACTACGGGCGGCTTACCCTGTATGATTCAAACTACCGGGTGTTGCTCCAGGAGCACGACGAGAAACTTCCATCACGAGGAGAGAACCTGCCTGAACGTTTTAAAACAGTTTATGCAGAATCAGCCAAATCATTTGAAAACCAATACTATTTCCGGCAGATTGAGCCTGCGGATGGAAATGGTCCAGTCGAGTATTGTGGAGTAACGGTGATCACAGATGTTGATGATAAAGTTGTTGGCTTTGTCGAAGTCAGCATCATGAGTCATACCTGGGTAGAATTAGTCGCCCACTTAACGGAAAGCGACGGGGCATTATTCGATCAGGCGACATCCTCATTCTCCTTCGCCATGGATACTGATCTTTATAACCAAATAAACAAGGTTAATATTCCCATCAATGATGGCTCATCGACCTATCAACTTGACTCCAGTTACTATGTGTCAGATAAGATGCCGCTAACAGGGCCAGATGGTACTGTTGAGGGTTGGCTCTTTCTGAGTCAAGACAAAACCGTTGCGATTGCAAGGGAGAGTAAAATCAACTTAATCAGTACCTTGCTTGTTGTTGCTGTTGTATTAGGGAGCATTATGGGGACAATTTTTGTGATCCGCAAGGGTATAATTATACCAGTGCTTTCAGTTGTCGATAACTTGCGCGATAGCGGCAGCGCCAT
>VMSU01000212.1 GCA_013792005.1 Desulfobulbaceae bacterium | reverse complement strand
GTTATGATGGACGGATGATTGAAGTCGGTCCGGCAGCGAGGGTCATGGTTGATTACCACCAAGGCAACAACCCCGTCCTCAAGGAGCTGGTCAATAAGTATGCCGGCATCGCTCAGATCACCCCAAGTGACCTTAACTCCGTCCTTGGTCGTCACCTAAGCCGCGCGCTCCAGGCTGCGATCATCGCTGATTTTCTTCTTGACGAAACCGAACGCCTCGACCCAGGCGGCCCAACCATGGCCGACCTCACTATTCCTCGATCTGGAGAGGGGGTCGGGGTTACAGAAGCCTCCCGCGGCGGACTGCTCCACTACATCAAAATCGAAGATTACAAGATTGCCAAATACGAATGCGTCGTCCCCACCACCTGGAACGCCTCCCCTCGAGACGACAAAGGCCAACCAGGGGCCATGGAATCGGCTCTTATTGGCACTGCGATTGAAACTCCGGATGAACAAATCGAGTCAGTCCGGATTGTCCACTCTTTTGATCCCTGCATCGCCTGCGCAGTCCACTAAAGACTGTAGACACAGGTCCACCACGACACTTCAAGGAACGATCAATGATAAACAGACGGGACTTTCTCAAACTTGCCGCAGCATTAAGCGCCTCATTTGGCATCAGCGGAATGCCGGGACCAGTGTTGGCCGCCCTCAACAAAATCGATCCGGCCAAAGTACCCAAGATTATCTATCTCCAGGGGCTGTCCTGTACCGGCTGCTCAATCTCCCTGCTTCAAGCGGAATCACCCTCCCCCCTGGCCATGATTACCGAATACTCGCAACTTGCCTTCCATGCCGATCTTTCTGCCATCTCCGGCAAAAAGGCCATGGACCTGGTGGAGAAATACATCTCCGGTCAAGCCGGCGAGTACTTTCTGGCCGTAGAAGGCGCCATCCCCGAGAAGATGCCGGAAGCCTGCATGATTGGAGAGAAAACCTTTGCCGAACATCTTGAAGCAGCCGCCAAAACCATGAGCGGCGCGATTGCCATCGGCGCCTGCGCCTGCGACGGTGGCATCCCGGCAGCGGAGGGCAACGTCACCGGCGCCATCGGACTTAAGGAGTTTTACGAAAAGCGAAATATCAATAAGCTCGTGGTCAATATCCGTGGCTGTTCAGTCCACCCGGACTGGGTATGGCACACCATCATTCATCTGGTCAAAATCGGGGTCCCGGAACTGATCAACGATTCCCCCAAGCTCTTTTTTAGTCGTAAAGTGCATGACCTTTGTCCGCGCTACCATGACTTCCAACAGGAAATTTTTGCCAAGAAACTTGGCGACAAGGGGTGCTTATTCAAACTTGGCTGTCTTGGTCCCGACACCAACGCCGATTGCCCAACCCGCTGGTGGAATGGTGGTCGCACATGGTGCATCGACAGCAACGCGCCATGTATCGGCTGCGCTTCACCTAACTTTGCACGGCAGAAAGATATCCCCTTCTACCGGTTGACCGAATCTCAAAAAATCATCACCTAAGGTAAGGAAAAATCGCTATGAAGTTGAAGACCTTCTCGCAATATTCTGTCAGCCATCGAATCATGATCTTCATCAACGCCGTTCTGGTCGTGGTCCTTATCGGTGGGACGATCCTGCTCAATGCCTATGTCAAAGACAAAATGAAGGCGACCTATATTGATTCCGTGCACACCCTGTTTACCTCGTTCCAGGAGGGGGTAAAAGGATCCCTCGAACGGGGGCAGATGAAAAATTTCAAGACACTCCTGATGCAACAGCATGAAATCAAGGGAATTCTCGACGCCTCGCTTTATGATCGTAACGGAAAAATCAACCTATCGTCATCCGACGCCATCGAAAAAGACACCACTCTACCTGAAGAGATCCAACTATCCCTCAATGAGAAAAAAACCTTTGAGGAAATCAACAGCAAAACCATTCGGATTGTCAGCCCTCAAGTTGTTATTACTGACTGTGTCCGCTGCCATCTGACGTGGCGAGTAGGTGAAATCGGCGGCAGCCTCTCCCTGACCTACGACTTAAGCCCTTTGACCTCGACCATCAACCGCCTCCAATGGATGCTTGCCATCGGCAGCCTGCTCCTGCTCTTCATTACCAGTGGATGTATCTATACCTTCATGCTTCGCACCGTAACCAAACCGATAACCCACATCATCGACGGATTGACAGCCAGCGCCACCATGCTTTCCGAAGTCGCAAGTCAAGCAGCTGCATCCAGTCAGTCAATGGCCGAACGAGCCTCCCAGCAAGCAGCCTCCCTTGAAGAGACCAGCGCCTCTATTGAGGAAATTTCGGCAATGACTCTCCAGAACGCCGACAACTCAGGCTCAGCCAATGTCCTGATGAGCGACACCAGAAAGGTCATGACCGATGCCAACCAGGCGATGGACCAGCTGTCTCAGGCCATGCAGGGAATCGCTCAAGCCAATAACGAAACTTCAAAAATCATCAAGACTATTGACGAAATTGCCTTTCAGACCAACCTGCTGGCCTTAAACGCTGCCGTTGAAGCAGCTCGGGCAGGAGAGGTGGGGGCAGGATTTGCCGTAGTTGCCAATGAAGTCCGGAGCCTGGCCATGCGAGCGGCAGAGTCGGCCAGAAATACCGCACAGTTACTGGAAGGGACTAGCGCAAAAGTCAACAACGGCGTGCAACTGGTTCAATTAACAGACAAATCATTCAAACAAGCCGTCGAACAGGCCGAAAAAACGAGCAGTATTCTGCAGGAAATAACCACCGCATCCAAAGAGCAGTCCCTCGGAATCCGCCAGGTCTCAACGGCAGTGCAGGAACTTGATGATGCGACCCAACAAAACGCAGCTGATGCCGACAAAGATTCCCACCTAGCTGCCAACATGGAACAACAGTCACAACATCTCAACGATTATATTCAGAAACTGGCCAGTCTCATTAGCGGTGAAAATCATCCCCAGTCGTAATTATCCGTGGTAAAATCGATAAATGATTCAACCACCGAGCTGCACAGAGTAAAAGACCAAATTAAACTAATAAAGGAGACAAAATCATGAGCATGGTGCAAGAGTTCAAGACCTTTGCAATGCGAGGCAATGTTGTTGACATGGCTGTCGGTATCATCATTGGTGGCGCCTTCGGCAAAATCGTATCATCCGTTGTGGCGGATGTTGTCATGCCTCCGATAGGGATCCTCATTGGTGGGGTTGACTTCACGAGTCTTGCGCTCACCCTTAAAGAAGCGGCGGGTGAGACTGCGGCTGTCACCCTGAATTACGGCAATTTCGTTCAAACTGTTTTTGATTTCCTTATCGTCGCCTTTGCCATCTTCATGATGATCAAAGGGATGAATACATTAAAGAAAAAAGAGGAAGCGGCTCCCGCAGCACCTCCAGCGCCATCAGCAGAGGAAAAACTGCTCACCGAAATCCGGGACTTACTCCGTCAGAAATAATTCTTCTCCCACGTTGCAAGTGCGAAAAAGACCAGTGAATCCTCCCCTTTTCGCACCACAAATTGCACGACGGCATCTTTTTGGGCGGGGCCTACGCCGTTAAGCCGTTGTCAAGACATCCCCTGACCATGCACGACCACCGAATCGGCACAAGAGCAGCGAAGAGAGCCTACCGTTACCCCCCCTTATTTCGTGGCAGTTCCGAACACATCCTTCTCCTCCCTGCAACCAAGAGATAACCACTTCTTATGATTTCCACCCCAGACCCCATCCGAAAATATGCAGAGAGCGCTGATGCTGGAAATTGGCCATCCTGCATTCTCGTTGTTGAGGATGACCCCAATCTCTTAAATCTCATGAGCGATACCCTCTCCATCCTTGGCATTACCCCAACCCTCGCTAAAGACGGCAAAGAAGCTATAGAAATACTTAAGTCTAACGTCTTTCCGCTAGTATTCACCGACATGAACATGCCATACATCAATGGCATGCAACTGATTGCCCATATCAAGCAGCATTATCCTGGGACAGATGTTGTGGCCATGACCGCGTATGCTCATAACTATGGTCTTATTGATGTAATTAAGGCTGGCGCCACCGATTATATGACCAAGCCTTTTCAGTTAGAAGAACTCAAAGCAAAAATCACCAAGATCACCAGAGACAGAGCCTTGCTGCAAATTCTTCAGCAAGAAATTACCAAACGACATCATTCCGAAATAGACCTGAGCCAACAGAAGAACACCCTCCTGGATCAGGTCCAATGCCAGAAGGAAGAACTCGTAGAAACAAATACCGCTCTTCGGATCATCCTGCGCCAACGCGACATAGAAAAAAACGCCTTTGCTCATTCCCTGACGACTCGTTTTCTTAAAGAAATTGCGCCCTATCTTGACAAGCTGCACCACTCCCGGCTCCATGAAGTTCAACAGCATTATCTCGACATCATCACGATGAACTTGGAAGATATCTTCACCCCCTCCACTCAAAGCAGGGCCTTCAAGCATAAGCCTTTTACCGAGATGGAGACCAAGGTCATCAATCTCATGAAGCAACAGAAATCATCCAAAGATATCGCCGCGATCCTGCAGGTGTCTCCAGGCACGATTCGTACTCATCGAGAAAATATCAGAAAAAAATTACAGATAACAAACACTAAGAAAAATCTTTATAAAACCATTATTTCCATCCTATAGTGCAGAGAATCTTCCCTACAATCCCTCCCCACAATGCGTAATTGCATATCATGGCAATCTCTTTTTAACCTGAATCCGAAACACAAAAAAATACCCATATGTAGCACCGAATTATCGACTTTATCAGCATCCCGCCTGCTCATGCTCACCCTCCAGAAATGACTGACACTGGCAGATAGAAGAACGTTATCTCGATTGGTTACAAAATTTTCCACCTATCAAGTCAACTGTCACCTCTTTTACGAGACCGATTAAGGTAAAGTGGCCCCAACGGACTGTTCACAACGAGAAAACAACTCGAACGTACCAAAAAAGATCGAAAGCGCTTCCCGCAGCTGGATCGACAACAATGTCACAATCATCAGTAACTCGCTTGAACAAATTATCGAGATGAAGACACTTGACTTACCTGTTTATAGACTGGTAAGATTCTAGCATAAGAGAATAATTACAGTTTCGAAAAAGTCGGTCTGCCGCGCTACGGCCCTTTTTTCTAGCTATCCCGTTAGTTTTTTTTGCGTGAGTACTAAAAGATAGGGTAATCGTTCACCAGAAGCGTTGAACGTGCGGATTTCACCAGACTGTAAACGTTCACCGGGTGCCCCAGATGCGCGAAAGCGGTCTGCGAAGTGTGCTAGTTGCACATGAGCAGGCCGCTAACAAAGCAGATGGGGTGCCCGGTGAACGTTTACAAGATAGGCAACAGCACCCGCCACGGGGGAAACAATGCAACTACTCCGAAAATTGTTCAGAGGAAAGCATCTCGTGTTATCTGCATTGTTGCTGGCTACGCTCTTAATCGTCTTTCTTATGCGTATGGATTTGCGGGTCCATATCCTCTCTTTTCTCGGCTGGCTGGAAGAACAGGGGGTATGGGCCCCGCTGATCTTTATCCTGATTGATGCCGTTGTTGTGGTCTTACTGCTGCCTGGCCTGCTCCTGACCCTTGGGGCTGGCTTTATGTTTGGTGTTTTCCAAGGCGGGCTTTATGTAGTTATCGGCACAACCCTTGGATCACTCCTCGCATTTCTCATTGCCCAACAACTCACTGGCACCAAATATGCCCAATATTTTCTCAATGATCAGCGGCTGCAACTATTAGGAGACGCCTTTAAACGAAGAGAATGGGGTACTATTCTGATGACCCGCCTGATCCCTTTTTTTCCGTTTAAACTGTCCAATTATTTTTTTGGGCTTACCGGCTGCACGGTCATTGATTTCCTCATCGGAACCTTTTTGGGAATTATGCCAATCTCTTTTTGCAATGCCTACATCGGTTCCCTTGCCGCCGACCTTACCATGCTCGGCACACAGAGAGTGGAACGATCACCAGTCGTGTGGGCTCTCTATGGATTAGGCCTGACAATACTCATTACCGTAGTCATCATTGCGACACGCAAGGCTCAGAAAGTTTTCCGCACAATCATGCAAGCGAATGCAAACACGAAATCGAACCCTGCCCCACAGCGTAACTGAGCCGTCATCAAGAAATAACCTGGCCCTTCACAATAGCCGACTCGGCAGCAGCCGAAATAGGACAACCGGCATTGGACAAGTTATTTCGTGACGGCTCCTAAACAGAGAGGGTTGTTCACATGGTATGGATGAAATGGCTTCCCTGGAGATTTGGCGTACGGTATCTCGCACGAGCCCACGGTTTTATTGACCCAATTGCCTTACTGGCCCGCTTGCACCACTTTGCTCAGCCCTCGGAAGTTACAGAACCCATCGAACTTCTGCGCGCCGGAGTGGTCATGCATAGCCGTGGCCTTATTAACAGCCGGGTCATTCAGCACAATCTTGATTGGCTGTGGCCATACTGGGTTGAAAAGCAGTACAACCCGAGAAGCAAATCGTTCATTCCTCGGGCCTTCTCAATTACCCATATCAACCTAACCCATCGAAACTGGACAGCCATTGGAGTCCCGGACTTCGATGAACTTCCTATTGTCGACCCTCGTGGCCTACTCACTCCTTTCTGGGACAGCTGGTCCATTGACAGCTGGCTGATAACCGACAACAAGCGACAGATCCTTCCCTCCCGCTCGAATAGCGCCACTCAGTCCCTGGAATTATCACCGGATGTTGCCGTGATAACCACAATAGTCCAAGACGATCTAATCCTGGAACTCAAGTCCTCTGTAGTACCTGACCAAGGCTGCCCCCATAGCCAAATAGAGATCTCGGCTCAAGCTGACACCTCTGGCTGGATTGCGGTCGCACTTCGTCCTTACAACCCTGAAGGGATCAGCTTTGTCCACAAAATCACCCTTTCTCCCGACCGCAAGGCATGGACCGTTGATGGCAACCCATGCGTCTCTTTCAGCGATTCTGTCGAACGTCATCACCTCTCCACCTACCGGGGAGGAGACGTTCGCATCCATCTCCATGACACCAGGGAGAAGAACGATGAGTTCTGTAATATCGGTCTGTTAACCGCGGCAGCGCTCTTTAGAATAGAAGCAGGTCAGTCTCGAAAAGTCACTGTGCGAATACGACTCGACCAGGATGAAAGAATCAAAAACAGTCCTCCTGTTTCCTGGCAGGAGAGTCTCGCCAACCATTGCACCATCAAGATCCCGTGCCAACATTTTCAGCGCCTCTATGAAATTGCACTGCGAACCATTGTCCTGCACTCTCCCAAAGAGGTCTACCCCGGACCGTTTACCTACAAGCGGTTCTGGTTTCGCGACGCGGCCTTTATTATCTACAGCTTACTTGTCAGCGGCCTTATCGACCGTGCCGAACGAGCCATCGATCAATTTGCCGATCGGCAGACCACCAGGGGATATTTTCTCTCCCAGGAGGGGGAGTGGGATTCCAATGGCGAAGCGCTCTGGACCATGCGTCGCTTCTGCGAGATTACCGGTTTACCTCCCAAGCCAAACTGGCTGCAGACTATCCGCCATGGCGGCGAATGGATTATTAACAAACGATTACCCGACACATTGGATTATTTGCATGCCGGGCTCTTGCCTGCCGGATTCAGCGCCGAACATCTAGGGCCTAATGACTTTTACTACTGGGATGATTTCTGGGGAATTGCCGGTCTTGAGGCAGCTGCTACGCTGATGAAAATGGCTGGAGACTCCTCCGCCGCAGAGCGTTTCACCAAAGAGGCAAGACGTTTCCGGGATGCGGTTGAACGCAGTCTCAATAAAGTCGCTACCCGCTTGGAACAGGAAATCGTTCCCGCCTCCCCCTACCGTCGCCTGGACTCCGGCGCCATTGGTTCGTTGGTCTGCGGATATCCGCTGCAGCTCGGTCCTACAGATGATGCACGGCTGTTGAACACCGTGGATTTCCTCCTTACCAATTGCTTGGTGGATGGCGGTTTTTTCCAGGACATGATCCATTCCGGAATCAATGCCTATCTAACCTTACACCTCGCCCAAGTCCTTCTTCGGGCCGAAGACCCCAGATTCTTCCCCTTGATCCGCACAGTTGCGGAGTTGGCATCACCTACCGGCCAATGGCCGGAAGCGATTCATCCTCGCACCAAGGGCGGCTGCATGGGAGATGGCCAGCACGCCTGGGCTGCGGCTGAATGGATCCTGATGATCAGAAATTGTTTTGTTCGAGAAGAAGGTAATACCCTTATTCTCGCAGCAGGAATCCCCATAGAGTGGCTGACAGCAGGAGCGAATCTATCCTTCGGACCGGCGCCAACCTCCTTTGGCGCCATCTCAATAACTCTTGCGGTCCCGGTCAATAATACCGAGGCGGATCAAGTGGTGATCCGCTGGCAAGGGAAATGGCATAACGACCAACCTGAAATTTCAGTCCGATTGCCAGGGTTCCGGTCTCAAGCTGTGGCTACCGATCACCAGACACTCACACTTATTAAGGATTGATAATCTAATAATGCTTAGGTTTGTGGTTAGTGGTTAGTGGTTAGTGGTTAGTGGTTTGTGATTTGTGATTTACGGTTACCAGTTTGCGGTTAGTGATTCGGTTAACCGTAAACTGGTAACTGAATCACCGTCAACCCAAAAGGATCTAACGTCATGAATATCCTGATGATGACCAACACCTTCACGCCCCATGTCGGCGGCGTGGCCCGTTCAATTGAATCGTTTACTGCGGCCTACCGCAGCAAAGGGCATCAGGTCATGGTTGTGGCCCCGACCTTTGAGAACATGCCTGCTGACGAGAACAACGTCATCCGTATCCCGGCAATCCAACGATTCAATGGCAGTGATTTTTCAGTAATCCTCCCCACCCCCGGTTTTCTCTCTGATGCCATCATCAACTTCCAGCCGGACATAGTGCATGTCCATCATCCTTTCCTGATCGGCGATACCGCCCTTCGCATTGCAAAACAGCATGAATTGCCGTTGGTCTTTACCCACCACACCATGTATGAACAGTACACCCATTACGTACCTGGCAATTCAACCGCCATGAAAAAATTCATCATCAAGCTGTCAACAAGCTACGCCAATCTCTGCAATCTGGTGTTCGCCCCAAGCGCAAGCATCGCGACCATCCTTCTCGACCGAGGAGTGGTTACTCCGATTGAAGTTGTCCCTACCGGTGTGAACCTTGAGCTGTATGAGCACGGCAATGGCATGGGTTTTCGGTCTGCGCTGGATATCCCTCTGACTTCCTTTGTGATCGGCCACCTAGGTCGACTTGCCCCGGAAAAAAACCTGGAATTTCTGACCATGGCGATTGCCGCCTATCTAACCACCGATCTCAATGCCAGATTTCTGGTAATCGGCAGCGGACCTTCAGAAAAGATTATCCGATCAATCTTCAAAGACAGAAATTTAGCCAACCGCCTACACATCGTCAGCAGACTGGACCACCCCCTGCTGGCCAGCGCCTACAAAGCAATGGATATCTTCGCCTTTGCCTCAAAAAGTGAAACCCAAGGCATGGTGTTGACTGAAGCCATGGCAGCCGGTGTGCCTGTCGTTGCCCTCAACGCCCCTGGAGTAAGAGAAGTGGTGCAAGACAACTTTAATGGCCTATTGTTGCCCACTGAAACTATCCATGATTTCAGCGCTGCCCTGCGTTCATTGGCGCTACTCCAGAAAGACGAGTTTTTACGGTTCAAAATCGCCGCCGAACTCACTGCCAGAAAATTTTCACTTGAAAATTCGGCCACCAAAGCCCTTGAACTGTATGAGTCCATCAGAAACGAAGAGTTCATCAACCGGCAGAAAGAGTACAGCGCCTGGCAAGCTATCACGGGGATGATCTCAGCCGAATGGTCCCTGGTAAAAAATCTCATTGAGGCGGCAGATGCGGCAATTCATGACGAAAAAACGTAACAAAAGGAAGATCAGAACCCATGATTTTTCGGGTTGAAATTTTCTTTCGCAGATTGGCAAGCCTCTTCAATCGCAGTGAACAGGCAATCAGGCTGCTGAGGCTCCCGCACTCTCGGGGGACAGCCACAGCACCGGGGGTAATCATGGTCCAAATCGATGGACTCTCTCTCTCCCAGTTTCAGCACGCCCTGAAAAAAAAGAAAATGCCTTTCATCCGAGAACTTATGCGCAAAGAGAGCTACCATCTCCATGTGCACTATTCCGGCCTGCCCTCCAGCACCCCAGCTGTCCAGGGAGAGCTGTTCTATGGTGTCCGGGGGGCAGTGCCGGCTTTTTCCTTCATCAATAAGAAAACAGGCAAAATATTTCGGATGTATGACCCTGATTCTGTAGCAGAGATCGAAAAGCTACTGAAGAAAAAAGGCACCCCGCTGCTCACCGGTGGCAGCGTCTACACCGGCATTTTCTCTGGAGGAGCAGAAGAATCACATTTCTGCCCCTCATCTTTGGGCTGGGGTAGTTTTATCCGTGCTGCCAACCCCTTGGTCCTGGCTTTCTTATTCATCACCAACATCGTAAGCTTTATCCGAGTGGCCTTGTTGATGGGGGTCGAGTTTCTCCTCGCTGTGCGTGACTGTGTCGTAGGACTCATCAATGGACACAATCTGATTAAAGAACTTACCTTTGTCCCGGCACGGGTAGGAATCTGCATTTTGCTCAGAGAGCTGATAACCATTGGCGTAAAAATCGACATCGCCCGTGGCCTACCGATTATCCACCTTAATTTTCTCG
>VMSU01000211.1 GCA_013792005.1 Desulfobulbaceae bacterium | reverse complement strand
TAAGACTTGAGGAGAGGAGATAACAGTAAAATCATTATTGGTAGATAATAGATGCATCAACTTGAATATATCTATCGACGAATCAAACTTCAATGCCCCCGCCAATCCATCGGCAACCTTAAACGTTGCCTCGGCGGTTCCTGTTTTTAATTGCCCATTTCTCAATGCCCACTCTACCCCATATTTCAAGTCATCACTCAGGGTAACCTGGGCGACCAGCACTTCGATCAAAACTTGGGTCGGCATATTATCAAGGCGTTCGAGCAGTTTGACAACCCGCTGATAGTCGGTGTACAGGGCGCGAATCAAGACGATATTCCGAGCATCATCGGCAATCATACTCGGTTCTCCTGAGAACTGCATGGAGGCCAAGGTCTCACCTGTTGGAGTCTTAACTGCCGTAGATGGGGAGGCTGCCCCCGGATTCTGGCCCTGACTGTCGGCAGTGGTCCCTGGCGGACGGATAGAACCTGGAGTAGTTGAGGTGCTGCTCTTTTTCCGATTGCTTACCGCCTTGCTCTTGGGTGACGACGAACCCTTTTCTGTAATCAGGGAGCCCACCAGATCCACCAACTCCGAGGCCACCGAATTACGAACACTATAAATATAGATACTGTCTCGTCCTCCGGTCGGCGCGCGGTCCAACTCCTCCACCCACGAGACCGCAGTCTGCACCAGTTCTTCATTATAGCCGATCAGCATCAGGGAGTTGACCCGCTCAAGAGGCACCAGTTGCACCCCATCATAATCTTTCTTGTTCACCTTGAGCGCCAGGAGGACCTCCTTCAACTCGTCGCGGAGATCAAACAAGGGGGCTTGCTCAACCCGAATCACCTTGACCCGCATCGATGACAACGAGGAGACATCGAGTTTGGAGAGGATGGCCATGGCATCAATCACCTGACCCTCGAAGTCGGAGATCACCAGGGTATTCAAATCGGCAAGATTATAGATAACCGCCTGTTGTGACAGGTAGGGTTCAAGCAACTTCTGGGCCTCACCAGAGCCAATATGCATCACCGGCACAATCTGGGTGATCAACCGGGATGAGGGTGTTAGCTGTCCGACTTGGTCCTTGTCGTAAATTCTCAATGACGATGGTTTGGCTGCCACGAAGATATAATAGTGATCCCCCTCGTTGCGGATATCCAATCCGTTGATATTCAACATCTTTTTAAAGATCACGAAAAGCTCCCCTTTGGGGATCTTCTGACCGGAGCGGATATTGACCACACCCTTGACCTGGGGATCAATGATGTAACTTAATTCCAAAGTCTCGGCGATAACCTGAATGACCTCATAGATATCGGCGTTATCAAAATTGAGCATCACCCCTTCACCCTCAATGCCCTTAACAGAGGGATATTTCGTTTCAGTCTGCACCCCCTTCAGATACTCATTGCCGACATCCGGGCCCTGGGAAACATCCCTGGTCTTGGGGCTGGTGTCCTTGCCGGACAGCTCCTGCTTCTGATCTTCACTCAACTGTTTGCTGGCCAAATCTCTCTTAGTCTGCACAACATTGCCACTGATTTCAGCCAGATCGACCCACGTTCGTTGCTTGGGTGCTTCCTTGGCCATACATCCAGGCAACAAAAGAATGACCATCATGGTCAACAAATAGAAAAAATTACGAAGAAAGGTCATCGGCACACCCAAAAGATTAAGTGGAAAAAAGTACCTGCTAAAGAAAGATTGATGCTGTTTGGTCTTCAAAAAGCGACACGACGTATCGCCCTCACCCCTTCCATAAATTACCAACAGTAATCAATACACCATCTCAAAAAACTCTAACAACAACATAACTCAACAGGTTGACGGTGATCAGTTACCGGTTTACGGTTAAACCGATCACGATCAACCATTGGCAGAACTCACTAGCCGTCAACTGCCAACCGCAAACCGATAACCTAATGAGTTACATATCAACATCGTAATCGTTCACCAGAAGCGTTGAACGTGCGGATTTCACCGGACTGTAAACGTTTACCGGGTGCCCCAGATGAGCGATTTATATTGACCCGCTTCGTCGGTCAATAAAGCGGTCTGCGAAGTGTGCTAGTTGCACATGAGCAGGCCGCTAACAAAGCAGATGGGGTGCCCGGTGAACGTTTACACAACATCAATTCATCCCCGGTGTGGGCGGCAACTCGACCACTGCCCCACCTGGCCCCATATCCACCCCTGGTGGCTGGGGCACAGCTTCATCGCTACCCCTTGACTGCCGCATAACCTTGCTGGTGTCAGGGGCTGGTGAAGACTGCCGAGAGATCACCATCCTCCGGACCGGGGCAGACGGTTGGCTTCCTGGAGACGACGAGGGCGCAGCTTCCGTTGGAGAATGAGCCCCTGGTGGCATCGCAGGCACTGCCCGTGGCGCTGCTGCAGGAGGAGGGGAGGGGACGCTTCCCCCACCAACTCCAGCAGGATTCATTGGATCCCCTCCGCCTCCGATCGTTGTCGACAGAACTCCACCTGGAGACGGTGGCCGTGGCGGTCCGCCCCCAAGCTGTCCGGAACCGGGTCTGGTCGGCGGGGCCTGCCGGGTCTTTTCCGGATCAAACAACAACTTTTCAACTGTCTCATCACCCTTGGCAAAAATAAGCTTATCTGGCAGAATCTCCGCCACCTCATAGCCGCTGATCTTATCCCCCACCTCAAGCTGAGCATGCTCTTCGGCCCCTGCCCCTGGAGGTGGACTTTTACTCCTGGATGACCTGGAAGCCGGTGTTGCAGGGCCGCCAAGGCTTTGGCTCGGATACAAGATAAGGGCCCGGCTGAAGGCATCAGCAATAATCGAGCCGACAAAGGTTATCTCTTCAATAGTGGCAGTAATCCCTTGCGCATTTTCGTTATACTCCCCCTCGTCTTCCTCTTTTTTTTCGTCCGGCAGAGGCTCGTCCCCCCCCAGCATCCTCTCCTGGTTAAAGACATAGCCGACTTTCAAATCAGGCAGAGTCGCAGGGGCCGTCGGTTGCATCGGCTTGGCAGGAACACCCGGCGCCACAGTCTCACTGCCCAAGACCGCCTTCTTGGCCAATAAATCGGTAGATTCCAGAGCGCCTTTCCGCCAATCACTGGCGACCCCACGCATCATGAACATGGCCAAAAACAGTAGAATAACAACTAAGGCAGATCGAATCATGCTTTCCGGTCTCCCTTTCCTGACACGCTTTTTTCCTCTGCTGGAGGTGACGGTTCATCAAGCCGGTAATAGCCCTTCAACTCGAGAAATATTTTCAGTTCCTCTTTTTTAAACGGTTTTACTGTAAAATTATCGACCTTAAACAGCCGGTCCATTCTATACAATTCTGATAAAAACCTGACGAAACTATCCAGCGTTCCTCCCAGCCTAACCTTAAGAGTCACTTCACCATAGGGCAGGTCACTCCCCTTCCCTCCTTTGGTAATCGGGCTCAATGACTCAGGGGTAAGCCCCACTCTAGCAAGCACCTCCTGAAGTTTAATCTGCATGGCCGAGGTAACATCCCTGGCGGACGCTCCCTGGAAAAGTTGCAATTCAAACTGCTGCTTTCGGGTGGAAAGTTGCTGAACGCGCGTCCGCACCGCCTCTATATCCTTAGTCGACATCCGGTACTGGCCCAACAAGGCCTGCTTGCTCTCAACCCCATGCAACACTTCGATATATTTACCATTAATCAGGCGCACTCCATTCATTAGGAGCAGCACGCCAACAATGACCAGCAGGCCATTGCGGGAGCGGGCAAGAGCCAGCAATTTGGTAAGGGTGAGTTGCAAGTTGTTCACGGCAGAGTGATCTCCACATTAAAATACGTCTTGTTCTGCCGTCTACTGGTGGACTTGAGCTGGGTGGTGCCGATCTCCTGAAGCTTGGCGGTCAACCCACTGACCTCCTCGGTGTACCCCTGGATGGAGGCAAGATTATTGACCTGATCCAACCGTAACTGGTCCACATACGATGTGGCGGGCATCACGGTAGTCAGCTTGGTCATAAAGGCGATCACATCTATGTTTGTCCCAATCATCTCTACTTGAGCAATTGCCTTCAAGGCCTCTTCCTCTTGCTGCCGCAAGACCTTCATCTCGGTTACCTGTGGCATAATTGCCTCAATCTCCCGATTCACCTGGTAATTGAAGCTCTTCAGCTTATAGGCCTTAACTCCGCCCCAGACCAAAACAGTCAAGACATTGACCACCAGCAGCACGCCAATAATAATCTTGAGGTAATCCGGACGCTGATAGGATGCCGGCAGCATATTGTAGGTCTTGAGGTGGGGACGCTGGGTGAGGAGCTGACAGGCGTCAAGATAATCAAAATAAGGTGGCGGCGGCAGGGCCTCGACCGACTGTTGCTGGAGATTGTCTTGGTCGAGTTTAAAGACCATGTCGGTTTGACAGACCTCAACCACCTCTCCAAACGAGGGAGCAACATTACAATACAGGCGATCCTGCATGACAGGCCCAACAAAAATAAAGGCCTTGATATAGCGCCCCGGCAAGAGCAGGCCCCACTTGCTTTTACGATTAAGCTTGTTGACATAGCGCTGACTCTCAGGATAGAGCCCTGAGATTTGATACCCTCCCTCCAGGATTTCCTGAACATAGGCATCGATATAGCCACTCTTAGCGGCATACAGGGTAATATGGTAGGCATCGTCACCCTTCTGGACCACATGGCTGTGCCAGATGGTCTCATCGGCAAAAGGAGTGACCATCTCCAACTGATACCCAATAGCCTCATCGATATCAGCGGTATCCAAGGGCAGATCAAAGGCCTTGAAGAAGAGTAAATCCTCAGAGATGAAAAGGTGCAAGGTCGACGCGTGACCGTTAACCTTGACAATGAACTCGGCAATCCTGGCAACCACGCCACGATCCTCACGGGCCACGAACTCCACAACCCTGCAATCGGTGGGATGGCAGAAGGCCAAGCCATTTTTATGGATAACTATCTCAAGGGGCTCTTTCATATATAGCGTTCCTGCCAGGCCAGGCACATAAAGGCGCCGCCTTCCTTCTTTATAACCATACTGTCGATCGTGCCAGGCTGCTTGGGGAGCGCAGTACCCGCCTCCACTGCCTCCTCGGATTGCATCTGGTCCTGTTCGACTCCGGCATACCCGGTCCCCACGACATAATAATACGGGTTATTAGGGGTGCCGAAGGTAAGATATGGCTGAAACTTAGTAAAGTTGTCGCCAAGGATCTCGGACGCCATCGCCGGAGTCAGTTGCCCTCGGAACTCTTCTTGAGCGCTGTAATAGGCATCCACACTTTCTTTATCACCTCCGGTGAGAAAATCAAGCATTGCCGGGGTAAGGCTGTTGAAATTTATCCTGCCATCCATGCTGTTAACCGTAAAGACTTCGTGGGCGGAAAACTTGCCAACCATTGAACCAGCGCCCCTGATCAGAAAAAAATCGGCAGGATCTTCGATCTTGCCATTACGGGGGATGTAAGGATCATCCAAAGAACCGTAATACTCACTCTCTGCGCCATTTTCTCGGTAAAGGTCATCGTTATCCCGCCAATCAAGCAGGGAGTCGACGACGATGGCAATCGCCTCCTCTTGGCCTTCACCAAGCTGATACTGCAAAAAAAGCTCGAGCAGGGCCTGGGGCGATCTATTGAGGTCGATCTTGCCCCCCTCACTGGTCACATAATACGTAACTTTGCCCAGAGGCAGAAAAACCTGATATTCGTAGCCATGGATAAAATCTTGCCAATCCTCCTCGGCCCCAATGGCCGGAATATCCATAGGCCGGTCAAGTATCCGAAACAGGCCAAGATTCAATCCGGCTTGGGCCAGAAAATGTCCGGCAACCCGACGCTTGATGTTATGCGAAATCGAGAGTTCGGTCCTGACCTGCAAGATTAGCTGCGATGCCAGAAAACTCGCCAACAAGACCACGATGATGACAACAACCAGAGCAAATCCTCGATCTGATGCCCCTCTCCGGCCATGCCGCTTCTTCGAGAACCAAGGCGCTTCCATCCCGGTTACTTCCGCTGTAACTGCAGAGTCATAAACTCACCAGTTTCATCCAAGACTTCCACCAATTGATACCTCCCGCCCTCAGCCACGGCTTCACCGCTACCACCACTCTGGTCACTGGCACTGCCCAAAACGAGCACAGTCTGCTCAAAAGCCAAAGAGGTCGCAAAAAGCTCGGTCCGCCCCTCCTCCATTTTTAAAATATTTCGCGCTGACATCGAAAAATTTTGCAAAATAGCCACATAGGCAAGGCCCATAATAGTGACCGCAACTAAGATTTCGAGCAGGGAAAACCCCTTCTGTCCCAGACGCAAGAGGTTATGTTGTCTCAACAATGAAAACTCCTCATCGACAGCGCAACAACTCTGGTCGATAGGATAATAGAATGACGGATATCCAAAACACCTTGCATCCCCAATGTCAGTTACCGTTCAGACCGCAGAAACTGCCATTGCTGAAGGGCTTGCTCGTCAATGCATTTTGGCACCAGCGCATACTCCTCGTCACGAAAAAAGAACACAACCTCAGGGCTTTCGGCAGGGTCATATTGGACAGAAAAAGGGTCTTCATCCCAGGCCAGGACTGACATTTCGGTAAAATCAGGAAGATACTCCTCACCATAATCGATATTGTAATAATCCCGCTTTTCCAGATAGTAGATGGCGCGATCACCCTCGTTATACCGGTAAACAGCTAAGACCACCCCGGCCTCCGGATAGACATAAGGACTCCTGGTCACCACCTTGAACGAATCCTCGTCCGCCCACATCAGAATTTTCCTCTGCTTAACATCATACACGGCGCTGGCTGTCTGCCGCTGCACTAGGGATAAAAAAGCGTATTTACGCTCCATGGCCAAAATCTTTCGCCCCCCCTGGTCTGTAAATTTAATCCCGACATTAAGCACCGAATAGAGCATAGTCGCCACCATCGCCAGAAGCACTGTGGCTATCAGGATTTCAAACAGGGAAAATCCCCTCTCCCCCCCGTGTTCCCGCCAGAACGAGGCCTTATTCATCGTCAGGATCCTCCAACAGCGGAATCCCGGTCAAAGGATCAATGAAGATACTCTCCGTCCTCTCACCAACAGTCAGAGTGATCAAGCCAGGGGTAGCATAGCCCTCCGGTGAAAAGCCAATCTGCAAGGGTTCAAGCTCCAAAGCGGCATCCTCGGCAAGTTCCAACTCCCGGACCTCATTCACCCCCCCGCTCAAGACAAGGTTCACCGGACCACCTTCCTCGGACGCGGTCATCATCACCAACGTCCCCTCGGTGATGGCCTGAAGCCGGGCATAGCGAACCGCCGCCATGATCTTTCCGGTTTGCCGTTTAAACTCCATGCTGTCAAGAAACCTTCCCACTGCCGGTCCCACAACCCCGGCCATCACCCCGATCAGGATCAGGACCACCAGGAGTTCGATAAGGGAGAAACCACCACAAGCCCCTCGATTGTCTCCATCTCGATTCATCGACCCGCCAAAAAAAAATTATCCTGCAATATCGTTAATACTCATGATGACGGTCAACATAGAGACCACGACGTAGCCCGCCCCCAAGGCAATCACCAAAATAAATATCGGCTCGACCAGAGCGATAATCCGTTTCACTCGCTGGCGTAGTTCCTTGTCGTAGTGATCAGCCACCTGTCCGCAGACCTCTCCGACGCTGCCCGACTCCTCACCGATGGCAAGCAAATCCACGGCCAAATCGGGAAACAGCCCTTTTCCCTGGAGTTTGGGGGCGATTCGCTGACCTTCCTTCAGAGCGCGAGTAGCATTCTGCAACAGCCGCTGATATTCGATATTGGCAGCAACCCCGCTACAGATCTTCAAGGCGGTTGCCAGATGGACCCCATTCTTGACCAGCACCTCCAGAGTCCGGAAAATACGGGTAGTCTCAAGCTCCCGGACAAATCCTGAGATAAGGGGCAAGGTAATCGCCTTGGCATCGAGAAAAAGGCGCCCCTGTTCGGTTCTGCAATAGGAGATAATGGCAAATACAGGCACTAAGATAGCGACTGTGGTGAGCAGCAGGTGATTAGAAATAAAACCCGCAACGTCCATCAGAATCCTGACATTGAGCGGCAGACGCTGCCCCATACCTTTAAACAAGACCTCAAAACGCGGCAGAATAGTGGTAACCAGAATCCCCACCGCAATAATCCCCACAACCAAAAGAATCGCAGGATAGATGGCTGCCGAGACAATGAACTGACCTAACTCCTGGAAGGTCTTCTGATATTCAGAAATCCTGAGCAGCATGGCCGGCAAGATACCACCCTCTTCGCCCGCCCGTACGATGCTGATATACATCGGCGAAAACATGGGGTAGTCCGCCAAGGCCTCAGAAAACGACTTTCCCTCTTTCAACTTGCGCTCAATCTCCCCGGTAAAGTGCTGAAATGCCGGTTTCTGACTGTTCTGTTTCATTGTCCGAAGCGAGGCATCGAGCGACAACCCGGCGTTCAGCAGCAGGGCAATCTGAGTGGTGAAGAAGTCAATGTCAGTCTTTGTCAACTTGTTTTTACGGAAGGCGCTAAACGACAGATTAACCTTCTTGCTGGCCCGGTACGGTTTAATCTCAAGCGGTCTTAACCCCTGACTCATCAGCCGCCGAGCCGCCGACGCCTTATCAATCTCCTCGACCGTGCCGCGCTTGACACTGTTTGCGGAGTCAAGCGCCGAATAGCTATACAAGTTCATGCATCAAGCTCCTAGTCACCCGCATAACCTCTGAGTACGTGGTAACCCCGGCCTTAACCTTCTCCAGACCGTCGTGATACATGGTGAAGAAGCCTTCGCTGTCGGCGATTCGTTTCAGGTCAAGAAGATCAAGCCCCTGGGAGATGCCTTTACCTATGGCGTCAGTAATCACCAACAGCTCATAGACCCCAATCCGGCCGGTAAACCCGGTGCCGGAACAGGCATCGCAACCCCGCCCCTTATACATGGTGAAATCATCGTCCTTTGATCGCGAGGGCAAAAACTCGGAGATCATGCCCTTTGGCTGTTTGCACTCCTTGCAGATGCAACGCACCAGGCGCTGGGCGAGAATCGCACGGAGTGAAGAGGAGATCAGAAAACGCTCCACCCCCATATCGATCATCCGGGCGACAGCCGAAATAGCATCATTAGTATGGAGGGTGCTGAAGACCAGATGCCCGGTCAGTGACGACTGCACAGCGATCTCGGCAGTCTCCAGATCTCGAATTTCGCCGACCATGATGACGTCCGGATCTTGACGAACGATTGAGCGTAAGCCTTTGGCAAAAGTCAGTTTTATCTCTGGCCGAACCTGAATCTGATTGATGCCCCGCAGCTGATACTCCACAGGGTCTTCAAGGGTGATAATCTTATTGGTGCCTGAATTGATGTAATTCAAAGCGCAGTAGAGGGTAGTCGTCTTGCCACTTCCGGTTGGGCCGGTAACGAGGACAATCCCGTCAGGGATGGTGATCATCCTCTTGAAGCTCTTCTCCATCTTCTGCGGCATGCCAAGCTGGTGCATGTCGAGAATGATATTGCCCTTCTCCAGGATACGAATGACGACGCCCTCGCCATAAACTGTGGGCATGGTGGAAACCCGAAGATCAAGCTCCTTGCCTGAAATACGGATCGAGATCTTGCCATCCTGGGGCAGGCGGCGCTCTGCAATGTCTAGAGCGGCCAGAAGCTTGGTCCGAGAGACGATAGCCGCTTGCATCGCCTTCGGGGTAATTTCGTACTCGTGAAGGATGCCATCAATACGCAGACGGATATAAAACCCCTCATCAAAGGGTTCCATGTGGATATCACTGGCCCGCCGCTTGACAGCGGTGTCGATCAGATTATTGACGTACTTGATGACCGGGGCCTCAGAGGCCATATCCTTGAGTTTATCGATATCAGATTCTTCCCGGCCGATGGGGTCGTCATCAGCGCCCTCATCTATACTCAACCCATAATGCTCGTGAACGATGGTGCGCAACACCGACTCGGTCGTGATCTGGACCTCGAAAGGCTCGACAAAAAGCAACTCAACCGTGGATAGCACATCCCCATCCAAGGGATTGTTAACCACCAGGAATAACTTATCCGCCCGCTTGAGCACGGCAAAAGGGTGTTCACGATGAAAGAGCTTCGAAATTTCAAGAGGCTGAACCTCATCAATAGGGTCTGGCTTATAGACCTCAATCTCCACCTGTTCCGCTAGGGTCTCTACCAGGTCCAATTCGCTGATAAATCCCAGCGAGATCAGAATTTCACCAAGTCCCTGGTCCACGGTTTCCATGTGGGCCAGGGCCCGCTCCATCTCGCCCTTGGTGATCTTGCCCTTGCTGATCAGCAGTTCACCGATCTTATTTTTTTTCTTAAAAAATACCGTATTAAGCATGTTGTCTCACCTGGCGACATCCCGCATATCTCAAAACCATCACCGCTGCCCTTCTATCGCGTCCAGCAGCTTAGCCGCCAAATGAATATCCAAAGACACGAGCCGTTCATACGCAGCCCTGGCCTCACGCCATCGACCGAGTACAGCCTCGACGATCCCGACATTGAACAGGGCGCGGGCAAACTCCGGTTCAATTCTCAGCGCCTCGGTGAAGGATTCCAGGGCATCAATCCAACGATCTTGCGCAACCAGAGTCACTCCCAGTTCAAAATGGGCAAAGGCAAATTCCGGACGCAGGGCAACCGCCCGCCCAAGGACTCCCGCCGCTTCATCCAAACGGCCCATCTCGCGCAGCACACGACCAAGATTGCATATGGTCAGGGCGTCTCCCGGTCTCAGAGCCTCGGCCCGGGAGAGACTTGCCGCCGCATCCTCCAAGCGTCCCATTTTTTGGTAGGCAGTTCCCAACAGGTCATGGGCATGGGGATCGTCCGGCTGAAGCCTGACAAGTTCATGATAGGTGTCAATCGCCTCTTGCCACTGTCCCAGAATGCTATAGCAATAGGCAATATGAAAAAGGGTATCAACACTCTCGGGGTGCTGACGCAGATCATCAATGAAAAAAATGAGCGCTCTATCATAGTCTCCTGCCAAGAAAGCACATTTGCCTTGATGACCGGCATTATCCAAAGCGTATTGGTGGGTCGAAGCCATTCTATTCATCAACTCATTCTAATCCCGCAAGAAGACTCTTTCTCGCACCATCACAATTTTTGATCAAAAATCACAGGTTACCATTCATAATCACCATGACAGTGATGCTTTGTCAAGCCAAGCCTTGTACAGAAACCGGTTTTTGGGAGATCCCCTGGCAAAGAAGTTGATTATAACCAAGACCAAGATCACAATTAATATGCGTGGTCGTCACTATTCAGAATAAAAGAGGAACTTCCCAGGTCAACGGTGAAAAAGTTACCAATTATCAGTTACCGGTTTACGGTTAACAGATTCACAGATATTATTAATCATTCCATGTTGATGATATCTGTGAGTGATCAGCCATTTGTAGAAATCACTAACCGTTAACTGACAACCGTAAACCGATAACCTTCTAAGTTACATAAAAAGTTTCATTCTCGCTCGGCTTTGGCTACAATTCAGGGCAACTATTCCTTTTCAAACTATCTCCGAGACCGCCATGCCTCAAGCCTGTGACCTCCTCATTATTAATGGCATTATCCTTGCCGAGCCTGGCATACTTCGACCCATCGCCCACGGCTATCTTTCAATCGTTAAGGGAACAATTCTGAACCTTGGCACAATGGCAGACCTTGATAAACCACCCTGTGCCAAGATGGTGATTGATGCCAGGGGGGGGATAGTGATGCCAGGACTCATCAACGGCCATTGTCATGCCGCCATGACCCTCTTCCGGGGCTTAGCCGATGACCTGCCGCTGATGGAATGGCTACACCAGCATATCTTCCCAGCTGAGGCCCGCTTTGTTTCACCTGAGATGGTCTACTGGTGCAGCAAACTGGCCGCCGCAGAGATGATCCTCTCCGGCACCACCACCGTTGCTGACAGCTATTTTCATGAAGAAGCTGCAGTCCAGGCCTTTCGCGATACCGGAATCCGGGCCGTAGCGGCTCAAGGGATCATCGACTTCCCAGCGCCAGGTGTCCCGGACCCCAGAGACAATATTACCGTTGCGTCATCCTTTCTTGAAAACTTCCAAGGACTTAACCGCATCCAACCAGCGATCTTCTGCCACTCGCCATACACCTGCGGGACAAAAACCCTTGAACAGGCCAAAAACCTCACCCGCCGCCATGGCTGCAAGCTCTTCATTCATCTGGCAGAAACCGCCGAAGAAGTCCGGCTGATTCATGCCCAACACGGGACAAGTCCGACTCGCTACCTTGACCGCCTTGGGCTGCTGGATCAGGAGACCGTGGCTGTCCACTGCGTCCACCTGACAAACGACGATATCTCCCTGATCCGAGAAAGGGGGTGCGGCATTATCACCTGCCCCGAAAGCAACATGAAACTTGCCAGCGGCATCGCCCCTGTGCCCGCCATGCTTGAGGCTCAGATCCCCACAGGCTTGGGCACTGATGGCTGCGCCAGCAACAATGACCTTGACCTCTTCTCAGAGATGGACACTCTGGCCAAGCTGCATAAAATCAACAGCCAGAACCCCACAGTCCTCCCTGCCCGACAGGTCTTGGGGCTTGCCACCAGCAGCGGGGCTAAGGCGCTAGGCCTTAGTGGCAGCATTGGCAAACTCGCTCCCGGTTTTGCAGCCGACTGCCTGATCCTCGACCTGAACACCCCCCATCTTACCCCATTCCACAACCCCGACCTCCTGGTCTATGCGGCCAAAGGCAGTGATGTCCGCACTGTGATTATCGACGGGGAAGTGGTGATGGCAGAGCGACGGATCCTGACATTTGACATCGCAGAGACCATGGCCAAGGTCAGGGAAATGGCGAAGCAATTACAAATTTGACAGCGAGAATTACGAATTGTAAAAAATACTCTCATAATTCGTAATTACCCTCAAATCCAACCCTTAGCCGTGCACGAGGAGAGCACCAACCCCTTAAGTCCCTTAATGAACACGGGGTCGGTATTGAGAGAGGGGGTACGAATGAGATCAACACCAAGACCTGCCGCCAGAGCACGGTATTGGATATCAATCTCACACAAGGTTTCCACATGATCGGAAACAAAACTGATCGGCACCATGACAATACGACGGCAGCCAAGACCTGCCAAGCGTTCGATGGTCTCCGGGGTAGATGGCGACAGCCATTCGACCGGCCCGCTACGACTCTGGAAGCAAAGATGGCCCTGCTTTCCGGTCCTGGCCTCAATCGCGGCGATGGTCCGCTTAAGGTGATCCACGTACGGATCACCCTCTTCGATAAACTTCACAGGCAGACTATGGGCGCTGTACACCACCTCAGCCACTTCGTCAGGACCCAAGGCCTCACTAACCCTTGCGGCCAAACAGTCAACATAGGCAGGATCATCCGGCCAAGAATCAATCTCTACCAATTCAACCGATGTCGATTGCGTTGCCAGATACTCCTTGAGATCCTTCAACGACGACCCGGTCGTAGCAATAGAATAGTGTGGATACAAGGTCAGAGCCACAAATCTCGTTATCCCCTGGGCCAACATTTTTGGTATCACCTCTCCGGCAAAGGGGTGCCAATAACGCATGACCATCCCCACCTGAAACAGGCCATGCCCTGAGAGGTCGGCCTCCAAAGCCCGACACTGATTAGCGGTAATGGAGTTTAACGGGGAGCCGCCACCGATCTGCCGGTAATAGCCCTGACTCTTCGGAGCTCGGCGTTTAGCGATTAACCAGGCGATAGGCTTCTGCAGCAATGCAGGTCCTAGACGGATAATGAGACGATCTGAAAAAAGATTGTAAAGAAAGGGTCGAACATCCGCCACCCTCTCAGGTCCACCCAAGTTAAGGAGGATAACCCCAACTGTCTTGCCAGAGGCGGTCATTGGCAGATTTCGGCCCGAGAGCCGACAGGCCGACTCCAATCCAAGGGCACGACTTCCTGCCACGACGGACAAAAGTCACCAAGCCACTCGGACAATTCCTGCGGCCCAAACGCCAATCCCTGGAAAATCTCCTGCTCAATAGCCAGACAACGCTCGAAATTGTCCCGAATCAGAACATGGAGGGCGGGATCTCCGTTACCATAGCGGTCGAGGATATAAATCAGACGCTCTTCCAGCGGCACAATCTGATCATGATTAACCCTCTTATCTGCGTAATAGACAATCTCCTTGGCCGAAATCGGGGTCAGAGGAAAGCTATCAACGGAAAGCACCACATGCTGGGCCACCAACGGCGCCACCTCATTCATCTCATGCTCAAGGCAAATATCCCGTCCCAGAAGAGCATGATTGCACTCGCTCTCCAGACATAAGCTCTTGGCGATATCGTGCATCAGAGCAGCAGCCACGGTAAGTTCGATGTCGATAGTAACCCCCTGGCTGCGCATGGCCAAGGCCAGAAACTCGGCAATCCTGGCCACCACCAGCGAATGGGCGCGTATATTCGGCAGCATCCGGTACTCATCCATCAACCAGAGACAATGCGCAGGGCGGGGAATCATCAGTTCCTGCGACTTAAGGTGTGCACCAGGTGCACGGCAAGCTTCGCCTTTTCAGGGTCAGTTTCCGGCACAATGCCATGACCCAGATTAAAGATATGCCCTCGAGCGCCCTTGGCCTCGTCAAGAACCATCTTGATCCGTTGCTCCAGTTTGTCCGGAGGCAGAAACAGGGCCAAAGGCTCCAAATTGCCCTGAATCGAGACCTTTCCTTCGACTTGACGCACGACATTGTTAAGCCTGGCCCGCCAGTCAAAGCCCAGAACATCAGCGCCACTGGTCAAAGTTTGATCAAGCAGCATCCCTCCGTTATTGGCAAAATAGATGATCGGCACCTGAGTAACCTCCTTCAATGCCTTGATGATCCGCTGGACATAGGGCAAGGCAAACTCAGCGAAATCACACGGCGCCAGCACCCCGACCCAAGAGTCAAAAATCTGCAAGGCCTGAACGCCAGCCACAACCTGCCCCTTTAAATACTCAATGGTGCAGTCGGTAATCTTATTGAGCAGATCCCGGTAGAGATCAGGGGCCTTATACATCATCATTTTGGTGTGAAAAAAGTTCTTGGAGGAACCACCTTCGATTAAATAGGTTGCCAAGGTAAACGGAGCCCCGGAGAACCCGATCAACGGGACCCTGTCCACCAACTCCTTGCGCAGGATCCGGATAGTATCCATGACATAGCCCAAGTCATCTTCCGGATCGGGGATCCCAAGCTTATCAACCGCAGCGCGATCCCGAATAGGAGAAGGGAAGACCGGTCCCTGATTTTCCCTAAACTCCAAGGGGGCGCCCATCTTTTCAAGCGGTACCAGGATATCGGAAAAGAGAATGGCAGCATCAACGCCCAAGATATCTATGGGTTGGAGAGTAACCTCAGCGGCATTCTCAGGGGTCTTGCACAGATCGAGAAAAGATCCCTTACGCCGTACAGTGTGATATTCCGGCAGATACCGGCCAGCCTGCCGCATGATCCAAATCGGGGTGTAATCAACCGGTTCGCCCTTGCAGGCCTTCAAAAAAGTTGTGTTCATGTCAGATCCTTGTTCTGGTTTCAGTGCTATGCAACTCGTGGAAGCGTAACAGTCATCAAGACGTCACGCCGGTTAATCACTTCTTAGCCCGCAGCTTAAACGGCGTGTGACTGCAGAAAGGCTCCTCGTCCATATAATCGCCAGTCATGGCGTAGGCCCTGGCTCGACAGCCGCCGCAGACCTCCACGTACTCGCAGGCCCCACAACGGCCCTTGTAGGCCTTGAAGTTACGCAGATCCTTAAACAGCTCCGAGTTCTCCCAAATGTCTTTGAAGGACTTTTCACGGATATTGCCGGCTGCCATCGGGAAGTAACTACAGGGCAGGACGTTGCCATCCACATCGATGAGGACAATAAGCTGTCCAGCCAGGCACCCCTTGGAACCGCCGGTGGAAAATTGCAGACTGCGGCGCTTGAAATCATCGCCCTGCTCCTTAGCCTTCTGAAGGACCACCCGGTAATAACTCGGGGCACAGGTCGGCCGCACCAGGAGTTCATCTTCGTTCTTCTCCATCTCGTAATGCCATTCCAAAAATCCTTCGTAGTCCTCCATCGACACCAATTCATCCATGATGTCCTCGCCCCGGCCGGTGGGCACGATCATGAACATATACCAGGCCGTGGCCCCGAGCCCTTTAACAAACGGATAGAGCTTGGTGATCTCCTTTTGATTCCGCTTGGTGAATGAAGAGTTGACCAGGAACTTGATGCCATGCTGCTTAAAGAGCCGAGCGGCATTGGTTGTTGCCGCAAAGGCGCCGGGCATACTGCGAAAATCATCATGAACCTCGGCAGAGGCTCCATCCAGGCTGAGCGACACCATTTTGATACCGGAGTCCTTGATCTTATGGCAGGTCTCCTCGGTCACCAAAGTGCCATTGGTGGCCATACACATTCGGAGTCCCTTGTCCGTCCCGTATCGGGCGATATCAAAGACATCGGGCCTAAGCAGCGGCTCGCCCCCGGACAGCACCACAACAGGAGACGCGTATGAGGCAATATCATCCAGTACGCGCGTGGCCTCATCAAAGGAGAAATCAGGGTGGCCAACCGCCTCAAGTTGCGAGGAGGACCGGCAATGAACACATTTCAGATTACAACGGCGGGTGATTTCCCAGGCGATCCATTTGGGTACAAATTCCAAGGCGATTCTCCAGGCTGTATTTTGAGTTAGTAAAGTAAAATCGACACAATGCCGAATTCAAAAAAGTTATGATGCATTATACGCACCGGCCAACAATAAGTCAAAAAACCTTCCCACATTCTCACAAAAATTCCGCCGCAGCCGCAGCCAAACCGCTGCGCTCGCTCTTACGCAAGGTCACATGGCCACACATAGGCTTGCCCTTCATCCGCTCAACCGCATAGGTCAGACCGTTACTGCAGGAATCCAGATAGGGATTATCGATCTGCGCGGGATCCCCGGTCAGTACCATCTTGGTCCCCTCCCCCGAACGGCTGATAATAGTCTTAACCTCATGAGGGGTCAGGTTCTGAGCCTCATCGATAATGACATACTGCTTAGGTATTGAACGACCACGGATATAGGTGATCGCCTCCAGTTCCAGCAGATTATCCTGGATCATCTTATCGATCTTCTTCTTGATGGACTCGCCACCCTCCTCTTTGCCCTTGGGCTGCCCGAGATTCAAGAGAAAAGTCAGGTTATCGAAGATAGGCTGCATCCAGTTGGACAGCTTCTCATCCTTGCCGCCGGGCAAGTATCCGATATCCTTGCCCATGGGAATAATCGGACGTGACACCAGTACCCGGTCGTAGCGCCCAAGATTAATGACCGACTCAAGCCCAGCGGCAATAGCCAACAAGGTCTTACCGGTGCCGGCCTGGCCAACAAGCGTCACCAACTCGACTTCCGGATCCATCAACAACTCCAAGGCCATGCGCTGCTCCTTGCTGCGAGCATGCACCCGCCAGACCGTCTCCGGCTGAGACAGGAGCACCATCAGCCCTTTCTTATTGACCCGGGCCAGGGCCGAATGCTTTTCATCCCCCTCGTCTACCAGGTGGACAAACTCATTGGCATAAAGATCCATACCCTCTGTCGGCAACTCTTTTTTGGCATACATTTCGTTGATCACATCACCAGGCACCAGGACCTGGCGATGACCGGAATACAGTTCATCGAAATTAACTTTCTGCTTCTCAAAATCCATCACCTCAAGCCCCAAGGCATCGGCCTTGAGCCGGGCATTGATATCCTTGGAAACAAAAATTACCACCTTGCCCTGCTCATGAAGGGTATAGGCTACCGACAGAATACGATTATCAGGCACTGTCATGTCCATTGAGCCAAGCTTAATCCCGTTACCCTCAAGAACAATAAGCAAGGTGCCGCCGTTATCCATCGGCACCCCCCTGCTGAGCTGTCCCTTAATTCGCAAGCTATCCAATTCCCGAACCACCCGCCGGGCATTACGGCCCAGTTCATCGCCATGGGATTTAAAACGGTCAAGCTCTTCAATCACCGTCATCGGCAACACCACAAAATTGTCGGCAAAGGAGGAAAGCGCCTCCGAATTATGCAGGAGAACATTGGTGTCCAGCACAAAATATTTTTGCATTCATTACTCCTTGATTGACTCCGCAAAATACGGAGTCCTGTTGATAAGTGAATATATGACGCCTGAAGGTACTCAGCAAACCACGGAACCTACTGATCGGCAAAGAGAATACAGCCACCGGCCAGCAACAATCCCCTTTCTCCAAGATACCCTGACAGACTCGTTGGTCAAGACAAAAAAATGTGCTATAGAGTCAGCATGAAGATAGCGCTCATCCAAACCAATCCGACCATCGGCGATTTTCAGGGGAACCTGGCATCAATCCTCACCTGGACCGAGCGGGCAAAGGCTGCCGGCTGCATGCTTGCGATCTTTCCGGAGATGGCCTTAAGCGGCTACCCGCCCCAGGATCTCTTGGAACGGCCTGGCTTCATCACCCGCCAGCAGCTCACTGTCCAGGATCTTAAAGCCCAGATCCATGGCATCGACATCCTCTGCGGGCTGATCACCAGAAGCGCCGCCCTGACCGGCAAACCACTGCACAACAGCGCCATGCTCATCAGCCGGGACCAGTCATGGCTCGTCCATAAACGCCTGCTGCCAACCTACGATGTCTTTGACGAGGCCCGCTATTTCAAACCAGGCGAATTAAGCGAGCCCCTGCCGTGGAATAAGATGAACCTTGGCGTTTCCATCTGCGAGGATATCTTCAACGATCCATCCCTGCACGGCAGTCTGCTGACTTCACGCTCCTGCAACGAAGACCCACCCAGGCAACTCTATCAGGCAAATCCCATCAGCGACCTGCTCAGAGACCCAACCCACCGCCCCGACTGCCTGATCAACATTGCCGCCTCACCCTTCCAGGTCGGCAAGCCTGAGGCCAAACTCGATTTCTTCTCCGCCTTGTGCCGTCGGACCGGTCTGCCGCTGCTCTATGTCAATCAGGTGGGTGGACAAGATTCTCTCCTTTTTGACGGCCAAAGCCTGATCATCGACGCTGACGGTCGCCTGCTGGCCCGGGCCGCCGCCTTCCAGGAAGACATGATTGTTTTCGATACCAATGCCGCACCCTCCCAGCCGACAATCGTCCTGCCCACACCAGATATTGCCTCCCAGGTATTCCAGGCCCTGGTCATGGGCACCCGCGACTACCTTAAAAAATGCGGGTTTCGCTCAGCGGTGCTGGGATTAAGCGGCGGCATCGACTCGGCGCTTACCGCAGCCATCGCCGCCGAAGCCTTGGGACCGGACAATGTCTTAGGTGTCGCCATGCCCTCGCCCTACACCTCGCAGGAGAGTATCGAGGACGCACGCCTGCTCGCTGACAATCTCAAGATCGGCTTCACCACCATCCCGATCGATACCATCATGCGCGCTCAGTTATCAGCCCTCGCCCCACTCTTTGACAATCGGCCGGCCGACACCACCGAGCAAAATATTCAGGCCCGGATACGCGGCAACCTGCTGATGGCGCTGGCCAATAAATTCGGACACCTGTTACTGTCCACCGGCAACAAATCCGAACTGGCGGTTGGCTACTGCACCCTCTACGGCGACATGAGCGGGGGCCTGGCGGTCATCGCTGATGTGCCAAAGACCATGGTCTATCACGTCTGCCATTTTCTCAACCGCAACCGCGAGATCATCCCTGCCCGTACCATCAGCAAACCACCATCCGCCGAACTGGCTCCCAACCAGCGAGACCAGGACGATCTTCCGCCTTATGAAGACCTTGACCCCATCCTCTCCGCCTATCTTGAAGAGAACAAAAGCGTACGGGAAATCATCGCCTCAGGTTTCGATGAGGCGGTGGTCCGCGATGTCGTCCGCCGGATCACCAACAACGAGCACAAGCGAAAACAGGCCCCCATGGGGCTCAAAGTCACCAGCAAGGCCTTCGGCTATGGCCGCCGCTATCCCACCAGCCAGCGTTTCCGTGACGATGACTGATTCACCTCTTTTCACACAGCCGCCACTCAGCCAGACCCTTGAGGACTTGGCCTGTGCCTATTGGAGCTCAGACACCCTGTTCGCTGCCATAAAGCTGAACATCTTCGGCAACTTAGGGGATGAGACACTGGCAGTGGCAGAACTGGGCCAGCTCTGCCACTGCCACCCGGCTGAACTGACTCGCCTGCTCACTGCCCTGGCCCGGCTAAATCTGATCCTGGAAGAAACCGATGGCTGGCGGAACCTACCGGAAGCCGCCCGGCATTTGATCCCTGAGAGACCCGAGTATCTGGGTGATTTCCTCCTTTACCGCCGTTACCTGCAACCCACCTGGCACACCCTGACTCAAACAATCTCCTCTGTCCCTCTGTCGCCCGCCCTCAGCCGCGATGACGACTACCCGACCAGAAACCGTCACTATGTGCAAGCGTTGGATCAACTGGCAAGGCTCAAGGCCCAAGAGATAGTCGCCAAACTTAACCACATCCCTTGGCATGGTCCCATCCTTGACCTTGGCGGCGGAGCCGGGGCCTTGAGCCGGGCGTTGACCCAGACACATCGCCAGCAAGCAGTCGCAGCCACCCTGTTCGAGCTGCCAGAAGTCCTGGCCGCAGCCCAGGCCCTGTATCCCGCGTCCGACGCTTGGATGGACATTGCCCCCCTGCCCGGAGAGTTCCTCAGCCACTCCTTTGCTGATCATGACCGCTTCGGTCTGATCGTGCTCTCCAATTTCCTCCACATCTACAATGCAACCAACGCTAAGCTCTGCCTGAGCAAAGCCGTAACCCTTCTCAGACCATCCGGTCATCTGCTGATCCATGACTACTGCCCGGATCGCGGCGCCATCAAGGGTCCGCTCTACGACTTGAACATGCTGATCAATACCCCAAACGGCCAATGCCATAAGGCCTGCGATCTTGCGACCTGGCTTGCCGACAACGGCCTGACCGAGGCCCGAATCATCGACCTGGCCTCCGACTCAACCCTGATCATCGCCCGGAGGCCGTCATAATGAAAAAGACCCCCGTCCAACGTCAGCGGAGACTGAACAGAGCGCCGTTCCGAATCGTGATCCTGCTGGTGCTGCTAGTGGTCGGATTACTAATTGCCAAAGAGAATCTGACCAAACGTCCGGACCAACTCTACCAGACCGTAAACGGCCAGGTTGAGATGTGTCTGGCCTGCCATACCAAAGAACGACTCGACCCGGCCCACGATGTCACGATCCTCGGCTGCTCCTCCTGCCATCTCGGCAATCCAATGGCCTCAGACAAGGCGACGGCGCATCAGGGGATCGTCACCAACCCCGGCGATCTGAGGGTAGTGGAGCAGACCTGCGGCGTCAACGGTTGCCACGCCATTGACATCCACAAAGTCAAGAACTCTCTGATGGCCACCAACCGGGGGATCATTGCCACTCTACTTTACTATTGGGGCGAAGCGCCGGACCAGAATGGCGATTACTCAATCGAGGAGCTGATGAAAACCGGCCAGACATCGCTGGCGCTGGACTATTTCCGTAAACTCTGCGCTACCTGCCACCTGTGGAAACAGAAAGGCGACCTGCCCGGTGTCTTCGGTGAAAAAGGGGGCGGATGCACCGCCTGCCATCACCAGATGGACCCCGCCCTGCCCAAAGAAGGCAAAGACAAGGGTCATCCCCTGCTCACCAAGAAGGTGCCCATCGAAAACTGTGTTCGCTGCCATAACCGCAGCGGTCGAATCGGCATCTCCTACACCGGGATCTATGAGTCCGAAAACTCAGGCGCGCCCATTAAAAACGGCGAACCATCCCCCCACCGGCTCGCTGACGGCCGCGAGTATCTCGCCCTGCCGCCTGACATCCACTTCACCAAAGGCCTAGCCTGCATCGACTGCCACACTAGAAACGAGATCATGGGTGACGGCACCCGCTACGCCCACTTCGAAGATCAACTGGAGATATCCTGCGCCACCTGCCACACCAAATCAAAGCCGGGTATTACTGAAAAAAAGAACCAACTAAACAATATCAACCCGGAGACCAAGACCCCGGTGCTCACCAGCAAGCTCGACGGCAAGGAGCATCCCTTGAACGCCCCGCTGCCGATGGCCTGCGATTACACCGGTCACCAAAGATTGTCCTGCCAGTCCTGCCACTCGACTTGGGTGCCTCAGTGCTATGGCTGCCATGTCAAGCGCGACATGGCCGAGACCCACCTCGACAAGCTTACCCTCAAGGAGACGCCCGGCTGGTGGCAGGAGGGCCGATCATATATCCGCTACGAACAACCAGCCTTAGGAGTATGGAACAACCGGGTGATGCCCATCACCCCTGGCTGCCAGGACGTGGTTACCCTTCTGGACAAGGAGGGAAAGGAAGAGCGCTCGTTCTACTCCTTCACCATGGCCGCCATCGACCCGCACACCACCCAGAAAAAGGGACGATCCTGTGCCTCCTGCCACGCCGCTCCCAAAGCGTTGGGCCTAGGACTGGGCACCGTCTGGCAGGAGGAAGGCCGCTGGCAATTCACCCCCGCCACCGAGCCCCTTGAAACCAGCGCCGGGACCACGCCGCGCTTTGATGCCTATGTCACTATCGACGGCACACCCCTGCAAAAGAGTTTTCGGCCCACCTTGCGCCCCTTCAATCAAAACGAACTGGGCAGAATCCTATCCGTAGGCACCTGCCTCACCTGCCATCCGACTATTGAAGACAAGGCATACCACCCCTTCAAGGTTAACTCGTGCCCGAAGCCACCAGCTAACACTCTTATATCTCAATAAAAAACTGCAAATTCCTACAAGCTGGAATTTTTTCCGGAAAACCCTGCACGTATAACTCATATCTACGCTCTGTTAGCCCCAAACCCAAAAC
>VMSU01000210.1 GCA_013792005.1 Desulfobulbaceae bacterium | reverse complement strand
TAACTGCTACTGTTCATTGTTTCAACGACAGTGCCAGTCACAAGACCTTCCTCCGCCCGAGACACCTTCGCCGAAATCAGGACAGTTATCGCCAAAACAATCAGCACCCCAGCCTTCCATTCTTTCCATGACAGTGTCATAAACATAACCTCCTCTCCTTAACCCATTGATTACAAAACAAACTAAACGACCAAATAACATAAAATACCGAACGCTGGCATTCTTGATATCTCTTGACAACAACACCGGTCCAGGGTAACGAAATCACAGAGTAACTTCCTGTTCGACAGTCTCTATGGATAGACAACGAAGCAATGGAGAACGATAACCAACCAGCAGAGCATACTCCATTACCAGCCCACTTGCCAAGGCGCTAGCCGAGCGGTATAACTCAAATCCACAAATTCTGGTCATTGCCTCTCTGCATAGAAAATTGTACAAGTACAGACATCCTTCTGACCAGCATATTGGCTATCATTGACAGCTGATAAAATAAACCTGTAAAAAATATAGAATTGTATTGAGACAACCTCTTCAAATACTGATGTGCGGGCAGCCTGAAAAATCCCCGAAGCACGTACAGAATAGGCTCATCACTAATCCAGAAAAATCAAGCCCCTCGACCCAATGCATGTAGCCACAACCATCAGAAATTTCCTGGCCAAGAACTACCTGATCAGCCTGCTGGTCCTGTGGAGCACCCTTATCAGCGCCTCAGTCACCTCCAACCTGTACCAAAACCATCGAGACACCGTCGCCAAAGCCAAAATTGAAGCCAGGACCATTTTTCGACACAATATCGCTTACCGAAAATGGAGCACTATGCATGGCGGGATATATACCAAGATTACTGAGAAAAACAAGGACAACCCACACCTGCTCTACAATATCGCAGGCCAGCAAAATGAAGTCGCTTTTGAAATCATCGACCCCTCCCAGGTAACCAGACAAGCTTACGAAGTCCTACACAATCAAGCCCCCAACCTGGCCGCTATCAGCCACACAGTCAGCCTCGACCACCAAAGAACCGCAGATCCATACGACCAACCGGACGAATGGGAGGCCAACGGCCTCCGTACTCTGGAAGCCGGCGAACTCGAAGAGACCAGCACCATCACTACCATCAATAACGCCCCCTACCTCCGGCTACTCATGCCCTATATCGTCGACCGAGGGTGTTTCACCTGCCACGGTCATGAGTTCACCATCGGCAATGTCAGAGGGGGAATGTCTGTGGCCGTTCCCATGCAACCCTATTATGAAACAGCAGTCCAGACCGAACGGACCACAATTATCACCCATATCCTGCTTTGGTTTTTAGGGTGCGTTGCCATTATAAAATTTTCCAACGCTTTCAAGCGCTATCGTTCCACGATCATGGAAAGCGAAAAAAAATTCCGTATCGTCTCCGAATTTGCGTACAACATCGAATACTGGCTCGGCAAAGATCAAAGACTCATCTTTATTTCCCCCTCCTGCCAGGAACTAACCGGATACACCCCCAATGAACTCATCTCCAATCCCGAAATGCTTGAATTAATGATTTACCCAGAGGATCGCTATGCCTACCGGCTATTGATAACTAACGATGACAGCCATAGTTTCACCACCCCCCCTTTACGGATCACCACCAAAAACGGCCAGGAACGATGGGTCACACACACTGTCACCCCCATTTATGCCGACGGAGAATATCTCGGCCGTCGAGGCAGTTGCGTTGATGTAACTGAGCAAAAGAAACTGGAAAAACAGTTAGCCCAATCCAAACAACTTGAATGCTTGGGCCAATTCGCCGGAGGGATCGCCCATGATTTCAACAATGTCCTGGGTTCCATCAATACCTTCGCACATCTATTACGAGAAGAGATAAAAGATACCAATAAAGATGCCGAAGAGTACATCAAGTACATTAAGATTGCTACCAAGCTTGGCAAGAATCTCACCTCTAACTTGTTGTCTTTTGGTAAAAATCAGCTCATAGAAACCAAGAAAACTAGCCTCAGAAAGATTATCACCGACATCTCAGACATCCTCAAAAGCCTGGTCGACGAAAGCTTCCATTACACCTTCAACCTTACTGAAGATGACCTTGAGATAACGGCTGATCCCCATCAGCTCGAACAGATACTGATCAATCTTTGCACCAATGCCCGCGATGCCATGCCGGGTGGCGGGGATATCACTATCAGCACTCGCAACCTGCTGCTCAACACACCATTTGAAGGTTCGCTGGAAACTGTCCCTCAGGACCACTACATGGTTCTCGAGGTCAAAGATTCCGGCCACGGCATTAAACCGGAAAACATAAAAAAAATATGCGAACCTTTTTTCACAACAAAAAGCTCTTCAAAAGGCACCGGGCTTGGGTTATCGATTATTTTCAACATCGTAAAGCAGCACAAAGCGTTCATGAACGTAGAAAGCACAGTCAACCAAGGGACCACTTTTTCTATCTTTATGAAAACCAACGGGCATCACTTCCTTTCCGACTCTCCCCATCAAGACTTGTCGGATACACCACCACTCTCTTCTCCACCAGACAAAGAAAACACCCCTCTCCCAATGGCTGCCGCAAAGCTACCATCACACAGTAAGACCGTCCTTGTTGCCGATGATGATGAATTGATCCGTAGCGCCCTTCAAATCTATCTTGAACATTTAGGATATCAAGTTTTGCTTGCTGAAAACGGTAAAACCGCGATACGCTCTTTTCTTGACAGCCAGGATTCTATTGACCTTGTGATCCTTGATGTTATCATGCCGCACCGCAACGGAAGAGAAGTGTACGACATAATAAGAAAAAACAATAAATTAACACCTGTTCTTTTTGTCAGTGGCGATACCGGTCATATCCTTAGTGATGATATGATCAGGAATGAGCAACTAAACTTTCTTCAAAAACCAATTGATTTTGAAACATTTTCAACGACAATAGCGCGACTTACCGGTAAGGTCTAAAATTAGCTGGCAAACCCTAGTTTTTTCACTTGCGATAGCCGGCTTTGTGTGTTAGAGAAAATCAAATTTTTACTTGCTGTTATTGGCTTTTTTACGTTTCAATCGGGATTATTATCTATTAGCGACTGAGGATTGATAACTCTGACGCTTAAGATAAGTTTAATGTCGTGTCGAAAAAGTCCAAATCAACGTCTCAGGGTAAGGCCACGGGCAACTGTCACAAAAACCTGGCCAAACAGCCCACAATGATATTTGGCAGCAAGTTAGGCAAACACGCCACATCCAACGCAGAACGCATAGGAGAGAGGAATGTCGGGAAAACGTATGTCTTCAGCAATCATTCGCAGGGCGGCAGTCATTGCCAGCCTATCATTTGCCATCTGGGGATGCGCTCAAACACAACCTGCCCCGGCCCCCTTACCGCCTACCACGGCACAAGCAGAACCTGCCAAGACTGTCAGTGCTGAAGAAAAAGCTCTGATTGAAGCCCAGGTGCAGACTGAACTCCAAAACACTGATTGCAGCAAGTGCCACGACACACAGCCCGCAGACATTAAGCGTAATGGCGGCAAGCATCAGACCGAAATTGGCTGTCTCGATTGCCACCTTGAGCATCTCCCTCTTGGAACCAAAACCATCCCTCAATGTTCCATGTGCCACGCTCCTGACACCCAAGAGCATTTCAAACTGCCAAACTGCCTGGAGTGTCATCGTAATCCTCACACACCTCTGGACGTCACAGTGGATGACGTGCCGCCGATCAGCGCCGGGTGCAAGACCTGTCATCCCGAAAAGGGTGAAGAATTGGCTAAGTTCCCGAGCAAACACACCGCCTTGAACTGCACCTTCTGCCATCCAACCAAACATAAGCAGATCAAGAAATGCCTCGAGTGCCATACCCCTCATGCAGATTTCATGGTTTATGAAGACTGCCTGGCCTGTCACCAACCACACAGTCCGCTCAATATCCAATATGCAGACGAAACTCCTTCTAAAAATTGTGGTGCCTGTCATGATACAATCTTGAGCCAGCTCTTAAATAGCAAAGCAAAACATGGAGAACTTACCTGTGCCTTCTGCCATAAGACCAAACATCCGACAGTACCGAATTGCAGCGATTGCCACAAAAATCCTCATGACAACGCAATGATGAGCACTTTTAACAGCGAGTGCCTGAAGTGCCATAGAAACCCGCATGATTTGATCTATTAATCTACCACCAAGGGGTTAACTCCGGGTCTCTTTCTAGATCACTAGTGTCGTAAGCGCTAGAATCTAAAAAAAGACCCGGTATTTTTTTATAGTCGCTATCACAAACAAAGAGGGAGAGAAAATGAAAAAGACAGCACACGTTGTACGTCGTTACCTTGGCATCTGCTGCCTGCTTGCCGGGGCACTGATTGCCGTGAGCGCCACCACAGCTCAAGCCAGAACCGGAAAAGTCACCCTGACCGACAAGATCCAGCAAGTACCACCCCGTCCAGCCCTCTTTGACAAGACAACACAACCGCTCACCATGGAGCAATGCGTCCAATGCCATTTCGCCGTCTTCAACACCCTCAAGGCATCAGGCAACCGTCACCAGAAAGAGTGCACCTTC
This sequence comes from Desulfobulbaceae bacterium, assembly GCA_013792005.1. NCBI lineage: Bacteria > Pseudomonadati > Thermodesulfobacteriota > Desulfobulbia > Desulfobulbales > Desulfobulbaceae > Desulfobulbaceae bacterium. The sequence continues at coordinate 12,714 of VMSU01000210.1, read as the reverse complement.
TGTCACGAAGTCTACCACACCTATGCTCCTGGCAAGGTTGAGTATACCGATGCATTACCGAAATGTGTTGATTGCCACGGCTACCCCCATGGCGAAAAAGAGGACACCAAGACATGCGGTAATTGCCATTCTAACGCCCATGCGCCACTTAATCTGCCAAGCGTTAAACAGGACCTGTGTTCAAATTGCCACAGTGGCCCGCCACAACAATTGAAAGAATTCCCCAGCAAGCACACAGACTTGGCGTGCACCGACTGTCACACCAAGCACGGATTCATCCCGAGCTGCCTGAGCTGTCATAGTCAGGAAGGGCGCAGACCATACCACCTTGTTGGAGTTGAACCGAAGGTATGTCTGACCTGTCATGCCGGTCCGCATAAACCCATGGTCATTGCTTACGCCGAAAATACCCCCAAGGAATACTGTGGCAACTGCCATAAGAACGCGAGTCATGCCCAGGTCTACCAGACTGTAACCAAGGCTAATTCCAAGCACAACACCGAGATCACCTGTGCCGCCTGTCATGACACTCATGGCAAGATTCCTTCCTGCTTCAAGTGTCACGACCAGGAAGGTCACCGTGCCAACCTCAAAGATGAAGACTGTTTACGTTGCCACACCAACCCGCATGACCCAATGAATATCTCCTTTATTCCAACCGAAACAAAAGAAGTGTGCGGCGGCTGCCATACCGAAGTCTATAATACCTTAATAGGGAGCAAGACTAGGCACACCAACCAGACCTGCTCCTTCTGTCATCCCAAGCACGGCCTGATCCCGACCTGCCAAAGCTGTCACGGCAACCCACACGGCGAGGCGATGGTCGCTCAATTCGGTGGCAAGTGTGATGGATGTCACGACATTGCTCATAAGATCAAAGGCAGGATGAAGGACGACAAGCAAGGATCTCTTACCGAAGCAGGCAAGAAGGGCGTCCTCACCTCAGGTCAAAAGAAGTAACTTCCACACCAAACGAGTCTTGATCGGTGTTTATGGACCGATCAAGACTCGTTTGGTCAAGTTTATCGTTCCACAATGATTTCAGTAGTATTAATTCCCAGTTAAAAGTAAAAAGGGTTACTAGCAAGCTAGTAACCCTTTTTACTTTTACGAGTCTTCGATAAACGTCTATGCCTGACCTTAGCGCTTATAATGTCATCCATTGTCGACCAGAACCTTGGATTTGCTGCGATTACGAGGGTAATGTTCTGTCCGTGAATCCAGCATGGACCTCTTTTTGTGCCGAAACTCTGGCAACAACATTTACCCTCACACGTAACTTTTTTGAGCAGCTTCCGTCTCCCTTTACAGACGTATGCCGAAATCATCTCGACAGAAGACAACACAGTATCTCTGAACAAATTCTCTATGAGATTAACTGTCTGGTAACACCAGATCACCACTTCTTGTTACTCAGCTTCGCCCCCCTGATGGACAACCAGAACAACGGCGCCCACTCTCCCGGTTGGTCGCTGGTGATCAGCAACACCTGCGAAAAAGAACCATCCAGGCCCCCAGGATTCCATACGGGAAATGAAAACGAGACACTCCCCTCAGTGTACCCTAACGTGCCAACCGCTCTTCTTGCTAAAGAGATCGCTGATCGTAAACTCGCAGAACAGAACCTCGAAGAAAGCCGGGATCGCCTGACTCAAATTATCCATGGCAACTCAATCGCTACCTTCGTTATCGATCAACATCATAAAATTACCCACTGGAATAAAGCCCTTGAGCGACTCACCGGCATATCCAGTAAAAATATCATAGGCACATCAGAACATTGGAAGGCCTTCTACTCACAGAAACGACCCACCATGGCCGACTTAATACTAGACCAGGTTACTGAAGAGAAAATCCATGAGTTCTATGCCGGAAAATACAATCGTTCTCAACTGGTGGATGACTCGTATGAAGTGGAAGATTTCTTTGAATTAAATGGTAAGGAGACATGGCTTTTCTTTACCGCAGCGCCAATCAAAAGCCGCACAGGAGCTTTGATCGGCGCAGTAGAGACGTTGCAGGATATCACCCGCCGCAAGACCATGGAACAGGAAATTCTTCAATACCAGACGGTTCTGGAGAATAAGGTCGAAGAACGAACATACCAACTGAAAAAAACCTACGAACAGTTGCTTCACGCCGAAAAGCTTAGCGCCGTAGGCAAACTCGCGGCCTCAATAGCCCATGAGTTCGGCAACCCTATTATCGGTATCCGCAATTTTCTGCAAGGGATTCAAAAGACGACAAGCTTCTCCCAGGATGACGCAGAACTCCTCGAATTGGCCATCCAGGAATGCCAACGGGTAAAAGACCTGATCAGCAACCTGCAAAATTTCAACCGCCCCACCAGCGGAACCATGGCCCCAATGGATCTACACCAAGCGCTCAACGACCTGTTACTTTTCTGCAAGAAAAGTTTCAGGGAAAGGCACATTATGATCAGGAAAAAATTCTCCCCTAACTTACCATTAATCCATGCCGTCCATGACCAGGTCAAACAGGTTATCTTGAACTGCTTGAATAATGCCCAGGAAGCCATCCCTGAACATGGTGGCTCCATCCTGCTCACCACCGAATACACAGCAAAGGCTGTCATGCTCCATATCCGGGATACTGGAAAGGGTATCGACGAGTCGGACCTGGTGTCGATTTTTGAACCATTCTTCTCCACTAAACCAGCAGTCGAAGGTACCGGCCTAGGACTATCGGTAAGTTATGGCATCATGAAACGTCACCAAGGAAAAATCGAGGTTACCGACACCTCAAGCCAAGGAACAACCTTTACCATCAGCTTCCCAATCCCTTCCTCGACACATTAAACATGCACTAGCGGGGCATCCCGAAGATACCCAAAAGGTTCAGCATCCGTTAGGAAGAGGGCAAGGCATCGCCAAATATATTTCCAAACTCAAGACTGTTCTCAACCTACTCAATACCATGGAGAATCGTATGAACGACAGAACACAAAGCAGAGAGCTGTCACCGACCATTAAGAAAATTGGCCTCATCTGCCTCATGGCTTCATTGCTGACGATTGGGGCCTGCAAACGCGTAGCGCCACCGCCTGTCGTCCTCTTCGACCAAAGTCACGGCCAACAATTTTTAGTGGAAAATGACAAGGAGCTTGACCTCTCACAGTTGGGAGAGATCTTTACCGCTAAAGGCTTTCAAGTCAAATCATCGCCTCCAGATCAAGCGTTCACCGACAACACCCTCCATGGAGTCTCCACCCTGATCATCTCGGGGGCTTTCAAGCCGATCAATGACTCAGAAATCACAGTAATTAAAAAATTTCTCGATAATGGCGGGCAAGTCTGTGTGATGCTGCATATAGGTTCACCGGTTACCGCCCTGCTCAATAACCTTGGAGTCGCGGTCTCCAACGGCGTGATCAGAGAACACAATAATATGCCTCACCCTGAAAATCCCACTGATTTCTTTGTCGCTAATTTCCCCACCCATCCTCTGACCAAAAACCTCACCCACATCAACTTATACGGGACATGGGCTCTGAATAGCGAGCACCAGGCCAACATAATCGCAAAGACCACCCCTCAGGCCTGGGTGGACCTAAACGGTAACAAAACCTTTGACTCAGACGGGGATGCGATCCAAGCATTTACAGTGATAGTAACTGGCCAACTCGGCCATGGCCACTTCGTTGTCTTTGGAGACGATGCGATATTTCAGAACCGCTTTCTCGTCGGCCCCAACCAGCAACTGGCCATTAACTTGGTCGAATGGTTAAAGAATGGAAGTTATTATTAATGAAGCAGAGTTCTATGCTGCGATAGTAAAAAAAAGCCTCTGAAAAAGCAGATGCCGCGCCCTGTGATCATTACGTCGTTTGAAGGCCAATTATTCACCACCGCCGGGAATAACCACCGACACCGTAACCTCGGATCTCACCTCATCCATCAAGCCATTAGGAATAGTGTCCACCGCAAAGTGAAAATCATACACCCCGGGAGGGAGACCGTTGGCCGCGCTCCGAAAGATCTCATAATTAATCAGATTGAACAAGGGTCCTTGGTAAACAGGCTTAGCCCTATCTGTCCAGGTTCTAATCGACGTCAGCCACAAACGTTTCTCATCCGGGGTATCGTACCAGAACCAAAAATCAGCCGCCTCCCGCAAACCAAAGGTATGCAGATACACCGCCAATGAAATAGGGTCCTTCGGAGATAGAGTAATATAATTACCGATTGTATTAGCCGTCAGATTCAAAAGTGGCTCAAGAGCTTGTTCCCCCGCAGCAGGAAGCTTCCGGTGAGGCCAGACAAAAAATTTGAGAGACTTCGGATAATTCCCGGCCTTCCCCGTCTTTAGTGTAACTGCGTCAGCAAAATATAAATTCAACGGTGTTTCGGTTCCGCTCCAATAAATACCACTGCTCTGAACATTATGAAGACCTTGGCGACTAAGCCACGCGGCACTATCTTTTTCTTCGGCATTAATCAGATCCAGCAACTCTTGAAACGTCGGCATCACCCAGTCTTCAGCACTCCCCTCATAACCTTCACACTTGATCGCGTACCGACGGCTCGCCTGAGTCTGTTTCCCCAAAGATCTCGTGGCCGTGGCTTGGGCATTAAGTCTATCAACCGCAGCCCCAGCCTCTTTCCAACTCTTCTTGCCAAAACAATTTGCATCGGTAAGCCAATTGATGCCAGTAATAACATCAAGACTGGTACCATCACCATTATTGACGAATCTGCCCCCCGGAGGCCATTTAATCTCCATGACCACCTCTGGATCAATTTCCAACACATAACGAGAATCGACTCCCATAACCCCACGATTGAGAGCAGCCTCCTTCCGAGGCCGTTCTGGACCTAGAACACCCTGCCTTACAAGTAAAACGCGCCGTTTTTCCGCCTTATTTACAGGCAAGATCGCCCCAGTTTCCATATCACCAACAAAGGCATACTCTGGAGCGCCCACCACTGTAGTCGCAGTCCAGTATCCAGTTGGCATTACTCGATGGAAAGGATGCTCTGGACTTAAAGCTGGGTAGTCTGTCCTATAATCAATCAAACTTCTAAGCTCGACCACATTCGGCAAAGACCAATCCGTCTTTACTCCCCGTAATGATGGGCAATCCGCAACGCCACCGTTACCTGTAACCTGATTGGCAACAGATAATGCCCCTTGCCAATCAAGCATCGGGAGACAGGCAGCATCCTGAAGCCAACTCAAGCCGGTCTGCAGATCAGTAACCGTGCCATCTCCGTTATCCAAAAACCGTTGGGGTGATGAGTCCGCTAATACACTTACCGGGCTAACCAGAGATGGTTGCCCTCCCCCTTTGCTGTCCTTATCTTTCTCACTTCCCGGCAACCGCGCAACAAGCACAAAGTGCCGTTCTAATTTACTCACAGCCGAGATTGAACCGTTCGCAAAACTCACACTCCATGCGTTCTGCTGATTCCGATGAGGCGTTGCAGACCAGTAAGCGCCATTTTGGACCTCACTAAACCCAATCAATCGGAGCGAATCACCAATCACCGGGGCCTGGGCATCAACCAAAGAGGCAAGCTGCGCAAGATCAGGCACAAACCAGTCGTTGTATTTAACCTTCATTCCGGGGCAGATAATCTCTCCCCGATTAAAATCAGACAGAGCTTGCAGGGCCGTAGGCCATGGCAGATCCCTAAAGCAATTCCCAGCCTTAAGCCACATTAGTCCTGTCAAGCCATCAGAGATTGTGCCATCGGCATTAACAACAAAACGGGGGTCAGGCCAGACCGCGCCACGCTGAAACTCACCATCCTGGCCTGATCCCTTAAAGTCGATGACCTTACCTGATTGATCATAAGTCAAAACTTGCCCCGTACGGGGCAAAATGACGATAGGAGACGGCGCACCATCTGCTGCTAATGATGATGCTGCGCCCCCAAAAGAAGAGGGAATCCAAGCCAAGGCGGCAGACCCAAGAATCAATAACAACACCACCTTCATTACTTTGCCCCTTTACTCTCAGATTTCGGTTGTCCAAGAGGCTCAGATGACGATGGCAAGCTATCCAGCAGCTCGACACCCTTATCCCCAAGAGGCTGCTCCTCTTCATCCGGAGTCAAAGTGATCACGGCCTCAGGCATTGAACTCTTATGATCATCATTTTCAAGAAATACGTTATCGACGAAATCACCTTCAAGCCGTTCTCCGTCCTTGCTGATCAACACCCCACGGCCATTGTATTTTCCATCCCGAAACATACCCCTATATTCAGTGCCATCAACAGAGGTAAACACCCCCTGTCCCTTAAATTGTCCCTTCTCAAACTGCCCCTTATACTTACGACCATCCCGCCAGGTCATCGTACCCTGGCCGAAGAACTCGCCATCACGGAACTCACCTTCGAACCGGGTGCCATCATCCAGAACCAGAACCCCAAGTCCATGATATATCCCCTTCTTGAACAATCCGTTATACATCGTGCCGTCGACAAATGTTTTTTTACCCTGACCTTCAGAGATACCTTCCTTAAATGCACCCTCGTAGGTGCTGCCATCAGACTCTGTTAATTTTCCCTGCCCCCAGAACAGCTTATTTTTATATTGTCCTTCGTAATGGCGGCCACTCGCGTCAATCATCACCCCATTTCCCCGGAAAAACTCCCCGTTACGCCACAACCCCTTAAAATAAGAACCATTAGTCAAAAACTTATCGCCTTGCCCGTTAGCCACTCCACGATAGAATTGTCCCACATATTTATCACCGTCCCCTTCTATCAGGGTGCCTGCTCCCATAGTCAATCCCTTCAGAAAGATTCCTTCCAAGACACTGCCATCATGAGCGATTAAGGCGCCCTTGCCTTCTGGCAAACCGTTCATAAACTGCCCAACATACTTGTCTCCGTTATCGTAGAGCATCATACCCTGACCGTCTTGACAGTCTCCTCGCTCACAGCGACTACCAGACGACACGGCTGAAGCAACAGAACTACTAACCCAAAAAATGGTGACCAGAATCGCCGCGGCAACCAGACCAGCGCTAACACGCAGCATAATATTGATAGACATTACCACCATAATAAATTAGATATCTATTTGTATTTAATCAAGTTAACAGCAAGAAGGTACCGATGTTCGGATCAAAAGATGGCACTGTATAAATCTCAGTGGTAACTATCAGCCCTTGGCAGAGGACATTCCCGTCAACTGCTCCCCTGAGCGACAAATTTCTTAAGCTAAAGCTAATAATCTCGCAAAAAATCACGGGATGGCTAAGCAAAAGGGCCGATATACAGGAAAGCGAGCGAAGAGAGACTCCGAGGCGCAGGGTGTTTTTGTGAATGAGGCCACACATATGGTGTGCCGAATGAGCAAAAATATGCTGCAACGCAGTAGATCGGACTTTTTGCGACGCCATCAAAGCTCTCTTACCCCAGGGAACAACGCTGAGTGCACCAAGCCTAGAGTAGCTAGGCGATAGCTGATGGCGGTCTTCAGACAACCAATACCGTAAGTTATACTCCTGGACAAATTAATTGACGAGGCTTCGGCAAAATACTTGGTCGGGCAACTCACCTCGGCAATGGTGTAACCATGCCAGAGCACCTGAGCCAACATCTGGTTATCAAAAACAAAATCATCAGAATTCACCGTCAGATCAATCGATTCAAGTAACTCCCTGGAAAAAGCCCGATAGCCGGTATGATACTCAGACAACTTGGCATCCAACAAAATGTTTTCAACCAAGGTTAAAATCCGGTTGGCAATGTATTTCCACAACGGCATCCCACCTTTAAGGGCATGGCCACCAAGAATCCTGGACCCCAGAACGCAATGATACAAGCCATTACCGATCATTGACGCCATAGCCGGAATCAGCATCGGCGTATATTGATAATCTGGATGAACCATAATGACGATGCCAGCTCCCTCTTCCAAAGCAATTCGGTAACATGACTTTTGATTGCCACCATAGCCCATATTCTGTTCGTGGACATGGACTATGGTGTGAGGAAGAGTCCGAGCCAGGGCAGCGGTCTGATCATGACTCGCGTCATCGACCACGATTACCAGATCGACTACCCCCTGAGCCATGACCTCGTCATAGGTCTTTCTCAAGGTTTCTGACGCGTTATACGCGGGCATCACCACCACAATCTTTTTTCCCTGATACACTCTACTTCTCCTCTCCGGTTTCCGCGTTTTTCTTCCGCAACACCTCAATCCAATAAGGAGTTTGAGGCGGCCAGACGCTTTCTGTCTGCCATGAATAACGGGTTGTTTTCTCGAAAATTTCCACAACACCAACCCGCTGATAGCCCTCTTTATACCCTGTAAACCACTCATAAATCAAGAAATGAGAGTCGGGTCGCTGCAACCACGAGGTATCAATTCGGACAAAAAGAAGATACTCCGGCTTGGCCGCTTCAATCTCGGCAATAAGTCGCCGTTGCATCTCTAGAGCAAACTCATGGCCCTCCATCAACGGATACATATAAATATATCCCGTTGCTGAGCGGCGATTGGCGTAAAAAAAGATTTGCGGTTCTGATCCGATAATCGCGATGGTATCAGACGGTTTACTGTTCTTCTGAATAAAACTGGCTATCTCCAGAGATTCATTAAACGGGTTCGGCCAATACGTAGCAATACTCGCTTGAGCTGGTGACAACTGAAATAAAAAGTGACGCTGACGGTACAGTGTCCCTCCCAACAGAAGGGAGAGGAGGATAACTCCCACTACCACAGTTCGTCCCTGCCCATTATCTCTGGCAACAATCCAAGCAGCGGCAACAATGCCGACTCCACCGAGCAAGGCTGCGGCAGGAAGCAATAAAACAAAATAGTGCGGCCGAAAAAAAAATCCTGGGCAAACTGAGAGAATTGAAAATAGTGTAAAGCCTAAGACAACCCAGGGGCGGCTCACCCCACGATATCGAACAAGACAAACGAGAACACCAAAACCTGAGGCCGCCCACGGGAGCGGTGAGGCCCACCACATAACAGAGACTCTCTCTGCCATGTTAGCCCATGCTGCAGACCAGGGAACCTGGGTAGCATAGGCCCTGGCATAATCGATGGTCCAAAACCAGAATTGTTCAAAGACACCTGCCTTCAACAAGAGAAGGCAGGTGAGGCCATAAGGCAGAAGGGTCCCGAGAGTAAGGATGAAGACAGATCTGATAACCTGCCGAACCTGGTAACGGCCAATGATCCCTTCAACAACAACAAAAAAACCAGCCCAAAGGGCAAAGAGCGCTCCATGCTGCTTGATAAGTACCCCAATCCCCAGAAGGACCCCACTGAAAAAAATGAGCCATAAGCGCTTTAAATCAAGACCAATACTCAGAATCAAAGCGCCAAAAAGGACCGGCACCAGGACAAAATGCTCCGCATTGGCAAAGACCCCCTGCACTGCCTGTCCCACCGACAACACGGCAAATAACGCCCCGGCACAGATCCCAGCAAATGGGCCTGCGATACGGCGCCCCAGTAAGAAAAGCAGCACAATACTCGCTACATTCGCACACAAGAGGCCAAGATGAATGCCAGTCTGAGTATTGCCAAAGACGGCAAGGATCACCGCATACACCGCATAGATACCCGGCAGCTTCATATTATAGAGAAGCTGATAAGGAGGAACTCCCTGAAGCAACAGCTGCCCACCATAGGCATACTCGCCCTCATCCCGTTCCAGCGAGACATCGAGAAGATGCCAGCGTAACCAGATTGTGCCAACAACAATAGCCAACACCGCCAGCCACTGCCAGGGATCAGAACAGGAACGGACTATGTTTTTCTCAGCCAGGTGATCCGCAATCTCTGTTCTATGGGTACCTCGTATATCCATACCGTTATGGGCTCTCGTCAAAAGTACCACTCAGGGCCTGCATTCCGCAAGAACCAAGGAAACTCGCCAAACACAAAGAGAGTTGCCACCGCGAGTCCAAGCAGAACTTGCCACCAGCGAGGAGTCTTCGCAATCAGGCCCTGCGCCGTCAGCAGATAGAGAGGGACCAGCACCGGAAACATGTACCGTCCCGTCAAAGCAAGTCCCATCGCCCCGCTTACCCGATAAATCGTGTAGTTGACCCCCTGCATCAAGAAAAAAGAATAAAAAATGGCCACAATAATCACAGCTTCAAGACCCGGCACCAGTAACGCTCGGCCACGAAAGAGCCAAAGAATCGCGGATAGAAGGAATATGGCATAATAAGGATAGAAATCAGACTCATATTTAAACAGGGAAAGGTGCGCTGCCACACTGTAAGTCCTGGAGACAACCACCTCGACCCATTCCATGGCATAACGCCCTCGCCCCATGCGCGGAGAGGGGCCATTTTGTTTATTATTAACCACCTCAGCCAGTCTGTTCCAGGCCGAAGCCCGATCACCGGGATCACGAATCTGCAAAGCAAGCCGCTGCGCATCAAGCAAGGTCAATTTCCCCGATTGATACTCACGGACCACATAGTCTCGGACAAACAAACGATTCTGCAAGCAAGCCTCCACAGGCAATACTTGATTCATGCCTGGCATGACCGAGCCAAAACGAATATAATTTCCTCCGTAAAGAGCTAAGTTAGCCGCTAATGCGCAAAAACAGAGTCCTGCCAGAACAGCCTCCCTGCCACGTAGCGACACCACGAGGGAAGGCACAACCTTCACAAATTCAAGCAGACGTCTCCGCTCAGTAAAGACAACAGCCAGCAGCAAGCCGAGGCCATACGGCAGTAGCACGATTTTAGTTAGAGTCCCGATCAAAGTGAAAAAACAACCCCACAATGCGTGGACAACCAGCCGCCTTTGAAAGAAAAGTACCAGGTAATAGAGCGAGAGGACCGCAAGCAAAGTAGACAACGAATCATAACTTACCGCAGCAGACACAAAGGAGAACATTACCGTATTCGTCACCATGATCATGAACAGACAGCAAACTGCCGGGGCAAGCATCATGACCCTGGACAAACGCCAGGCAAAAGCTACTGTGACCAGGGAAATCGCCACATTGACCAAACGCAAAAATATCAGGTCACTGACCGGCAATATATTACAGACCACAACTTTACCCATCAGAAAAAAATACAAGCTCGGAATATGGGTTATGAGTCCAAAGGGATAAGATTCAGGAGAGTCCACCGGAAGAAACAGTGAACGGGAAAACACCTCGACCATACCGAACCAGGAAGCCTCGTCAGGAAATACCCGCTCCCTGATTCGCAGAGCAAAAAAACACATCTTGGCAGCAAAATAGAGCAACATAAGCCAGAAGGCGATGGATTCAAACCGACCAGACTGAGGCTTTCCGGCAATTGGTTGCGGAGGACAGAACGAACTATGGTGATGATCAGACATCAAGGGAAACATCCTCCCGGCACAGGTATGACACCTGTCAAAGATTTTTTCATTTTGTGTACGGACTTAAAGGGCACTGACGTTCTGCCCTCGTGGGTAACACCGCGTGCAATCCGCTGAGCAAGAAATTGCGATCAGCTTATCAGACCACCTCTTTTTCGCCAAGCACCATTTTAAGCGCTTTTTTTTTGTGAACTCCGGCATTATACTAAGTTAACAAGGATTGATGTTCTCGGGAAAAGTCCGTATTTTCCTAGCCAGGTTTTCCGAAATAGCACCTCACAACTCGACCCAGCACAGGAGGAATCGCCATGAAAGCTATTAACAATACCACACAAAGCCTCTTTACTGGCAATCAACTGCAGAAGACGGAACAAAATCTGCTTTCCATCCTGGGGAAAATATCAAACGGGAAACGCCTCAACCAGGCGAGCGATGACGCGGCAAGTCTTGCCATCGCCAACTCTTTGGGCAACCAGGCCCGAGGCTTCGGCCAATCAATCAGCAACGCCTACGACGCCGTCGCTATCGCCCAGATCGCCGATGGCACACTCGGCCAAGCCAGCGAACTAATCAGTTCCATCCGGGTTCAGGCCCTGCAAGCGGCCAACGGCAGCCAATCTGCACAAAGCCGCCAGGCCCTCCAGGCCGATATCGACAAATCCATCAACCAGCTGGACTCACTCGCCAAGACAACAACGTACAATGGACAATCACTCTTGACCGGAAAGTTCACTGACAAAAACTTTCAAACCGGGCCTGACCCAGGGCAAACCTCCACCCTGTCCCTCGGCTCCATTCAACCAGCTCAATTAGGTAATCAAGAACTGGGAACCATGGCGGAGATCAATGTTCTTTCCGAGCAAGGGGCCCAGAACGCGGTGGGGATCGTTGATGTAGCGCTATCACAGATCAATGCCATGCGATCTGATGTCGGTTCGCGGCAAAACCAACTCTCTTCAACCATTGCCAACCTTGCCACCACACGAATCAACACCATGGCTGCCGAATCCACCATTCGTGATCTCGATTTCGCAGAAGAATCAACCAATCTCGCCACCATGGAAATTCTGAGCAAAGCGCAGCTCTTCGCCACGACCCAGGCCAATTCCAACAAAAAAAATGTATTCAATCTCCTCCAAGGACAATTTTAATGATTGCGTCGGCAAGCTTTCAATAATTTCATTCATAGAATCTATCTGTTCGATTCCTTCACCAAACTCTGTAATAATGCGCAATAAACCATTCCGCCCCCCGATCCATTCGGAAAACCTCTCTCCAGATAAACTTTTCAAAGTTTATCTGGGACAATCTCGCAAAAAGTCCGGGGATGGCTAAGCAAAAGGTGCGATATACAAGGCGCGGGGTGTGTTTTGTGAGTGAGGCCATACATATGGTATGC
>VMSU01000209.1 GCA_013792005.1 Desulfobulbaceae bacterium | reverse complement strand
GTCAATTAATTTCCCTTTTCTCGCTTAGGTTCCTGTTAAAAGCCTTTTTTTACTAAAAAGCTGCGGTCAAAAGTGTTGACGGAATTTAATCTGGTTGCTATATAGTGCCGTTGTAACGTAACGTTACCATAAAAATATATCTTAGAAGATTTTGTGCTCCTCGGTAGCTCAGTCGGTAGAGCAGGTGGCTGTTAACCACCCTGTCGCTGGTTCGAATCCGGCCCGGGGAGCCAATTTTTAGATGGCCGTTTTTCACATGAGAAACGGCCATTTTTTTATGTCCAAACGGGTGGCAAGACCATGGGAGGTCTCAACATGTCAGGACCCCCAGCTTTTCCTTATGAGGACTTCTTATGGTTGGTGAGGAAGCGTGATTTTTTCAAAGGAGATGAACATGAAGACGCAGACGGCATATAAACACCCACTGCGGGTCGCTCTGCTCGCCGGGGGCAAATCCGGCGAACGTGAGGTGTCTCTGGCCGGAGCCACTGAGGTGGAAAAGGCGCTTGATCCTAAAAAATATCAGGTCAAACGTTATGATCCCGCCATCGACATGGCCCGGATTGCCCATGAATCTGGAGACATTGATGTTGTCTTTATCTTGCTCCATGGTCGCTTTGGTGAGGATGGCACAGTTCAGGGTTTTCTCGATCTTCTTGGGCTGCCCTATCAAGGTTCCGGCGTTTTGGGTAGTGCCCTGGCGATGGATAAAGATGCGGCGAAGACTCTCTATCAGGTCCATGGGCTGCCGGTATCTCCCTGGAGAATGGCCCGACAGGACGATGCTGTCGACCCCAGGCAGTTGTTGGCAGAGCTGTCACTACCTTTAGTTGTTAAGCCTGTCCGCCAAGGGTCAAGTTTGGGGATGAGTATTGCGCATACCCCGGAGGAACTGGCTGTCGCGATTGCTAAAGCCTTTACCTTTGACCGCGAGGTCATGGTGGAGCAATACGTTCAGGGCCGGGAGATTACAGTCGGGGTGATCGGTAATGATGATCTCACGGCGCTGCCCTTGGTCGAGATTATTCCCGGCGAGGGTCATCCGTTTTTTGACTATCAGGCCAAGTATCAAGCTGGGGCATCAAGGGAAATCTGTCCAGCTCAGGTTTCTGAATCAATTCGCATCCTGGCCCAGAAGTATGCGATACGAGCCCACCGAGCCTTAAAACTTAAAGGCTATAGTCGCACGGATATGATCATCACCGATTCCAGGCTTGTTGTTCTTGAAACAAATACCATCCCAGGCATGACTCCGACAAGTCTTCTGCCGCAGGCTGCGGCCGTTGCCGGATTATCTTTTTCAGCGCTGTTGGATCGTCTGGTGGAGTTGGCTCTGGAGGAGGGGGTGCAAGGTGCCAACACCTGATAGGGATTGACATCCGGCCGCCCCATTGTTAATAACAGACTTTTGGAAAAGGCAGACGTCATTGCTACGATGAAGGAGGCGCTAGCTGTTGGAAGTGTGACCATGACGCCTTTGTAATCAATCGATAATAAGAGACTAACCAGATACTTTGTAGGGAGTACAGAGATGAGCATACGAGAAGACGCCTTGCAGGGCAGAATGACCCCGATTTTTGAAGCTTGTGCAAAAAATGAAGGGGTAAGTCCTGAGTTTCTGATGCAAGGTGTTGCCAAGGGGATTATCGCCATCCCCAAGAACAACAACCATCATTTTGAAAAAATTATGGCCGTGGGTCAAGGCCTGTCGACCAAGGTTAATGCCAATATCGGTTCGTCTAAGGATCATCAGGGGGTTGAGCAGGAGCTGCAGAAGTTGTGCATCGCGCTTAAAGCCGGCACAGACGCGGTGATGGACCTCAGTATGGGCGGCGATTTAAACGATGTACGCCGCGAGATTTTACGAAATTGCCCAATTCCACTCGGTACCGTGCCAATTTATCAGTCGGTGGCCGAAGTGGTAGAAAACCAGAAAAAAGATATCGGCGCTCTCTCAGTCGATTATATCTTTGACACCATCCGCCAGCAGGCCGAAGACGGTGTCGATTTTATGACCATTCATTGTGGAATCAACAGAAACACTCTCGAACGGCTCCGTGGTCAGGAACGTTTGATGGGTGTGGTAAGCCGGGGAGGCTCCTTTCTTATTGAATGGATGACATACAACCAGAAGGAAAATCCTTTTTATGAGCACTATGACGAGCTTCTTGCCATCCTCAAGAAGCACGAGGTGACCTTGAGTCTGGGAGACAGCGTTCGTCCTGGCTGCTTGGCCGATGCTACCGATGCCGGACAGCTCCAGGAGTTGATTCATCTGGGCGAGTTGACGCAACGGGCTTGGGACGCCGGGGTTCAGGTTATCATTGAAGGTCCTGGGCATATGCCTATGGATCAGATTGAGGCTAATATTGTGTTGCAGAAGCGGATCTGTCGTGGCGCCCCATTTTATGTGCTGGGGCCGCTGGTAACCGATATCGCTCCCGGATATGACCATATCACCGGGGCTATCGGCGGGGCTATTGCGGCCAAGGCCGGCGCTGATTTCCTCTGTTACGTCACCCCTGCTGAGCATCTTAAGCTCCCTGATGGGGATGATGTCCGCGATGGTGTTATCGCCTCTAAGATTGCAGCCCATGCTGCCGACATCTGCAAAGGAGTTCCCGGGGCCATGGATCGTGATATCGCCATGGCAAAATGCCGTAATGCCTTAGACTGGAAAGGACAGATCGATCTGTCTCTCGATCCGGAAAAGGCTCGGCGCTTTCGTGAAGAAGGCGGCACCTACAAAGGTGATGCCTGCAGTATGTGCGGATCGTACTGCGCGATCAAGGTATACAAAAAGGCCACGTTGCCTCAGCGTCAAGTAGTTGAATAGATCAACGGCGGTTCAACAACATTACAGCGGGAAGGAGGGGTGCCATGTCTGATTTTTTGGCTCGGATCAGTGAGTGGATTCATCACACCCAGGTACTGGAGCAGATCAGGGCTGTTGATGCCACGGGTCTTTTTCTCAACCCGTATTTTCTGGCGCCTTTTATCTGTTTGATCATTTACAATCTCTACCGGCAGATGTTCACCAACTTGATGATCATTGCCCTTTGTCTGGGTCTTTGGTACTTCAGTGGTACCGAAATGGTGCGGGGGGCGGTGGTGGATGGTGTTGTTCAGATGGACAAAATCCTGCCGATTGCCGGAGTCGGTATTGGCGGCGTTGCTGTTTTAATATATCTTCTTTTTATCCGTCAAGACTGACAGACAGATCGGGGCTAGCCTGCGGATACGCTGTCAGCTTGAATCACTCCATGTCAAACGCTCAGCGTCTGCTCGAAATCTATGATCGCCTGCTCGCTTGTTTTGGGCACCAGGACTGGTGGCCGGGAGAGACCCGGTTTGAGATTATGGTTGGGGCGGTATTAACTCAGAATACCGCCTGGACCAATGTCGAGAAGGCGATCACTAACCTCAAAGACCAAGGTCTCCTCTCTTTCGAGGCCATGGTTGCCATGCCCCATACCGCTCTTGCCGAGTGTATCCGACCGTGTGGCTATTTTAATGTCAAAGCCAGCCGGTTACATAATCTTCTGACCATGGTTGAAACCCGCTATAGCGGTGATCTTAACCTTTTAGTCCAGGATGAGTTGCCATCCTTGCGTCAGGCCTTGCTTTCAGTCTCGGGTATTGGTCCTGAGACAGCCGACTCGATCCTGCTCTATGTTGCCGGAAAGCCTATCTTTGTGGTGGATACTTATAGTCATCGTCTCCTGTCTCGGCATGGTTTGGTCCCGGAAGAAGATGTCGATTATTACGCGATGCAGGAACTGTTTATGGATTCATTGCCCTCTGATCCTGCGTTGTACAATGAATACCATGCCTTGATTGTTCGCACCGGGAAGGAGTTTTGCAAAAAGACCAACCCCCGATGCAGCTCGTGTCCGCTCGGACCAACTCTTCAATAGTGCGGTCCGAGCATTGTGGGTAAGAGCACACTTTTCTTTTTTGACAGGGGTTCGTGGATCTAGCCAACGATCCAGATTGCTACCCCACGAGCAAGATTGAGCACTTTTTCTGACACCCCGGAGAAAATCCCTTTTACCTTAGTTTTGGAACGACAGCCAATGACAATGGTCCCACATTGATCAATGACTGAGTGCTGGATGATGGGTTTGTGCGCGGAGAAACAGTACTCGTCGTGATGTTGGTAAATTTTCTTTTCGCTGATCCCCCGCTCCAGCAGCATCTGTTTTGGTCCATGAAAGACGCTGTCTGGACGTCGCAGATGTTCATCACACCACTCTTTCCCCCACAACGTCTCAAGTTCGGACCAGTCTGGCTTAGTGTTGCCGCCGACCAGAGTAGATAGGTGCAGGAGGCAGATCTCGGTGTAGGGGTTGCCCTGCAAGATGAAACCGAGATGGTCGGCAGCTTTGAGTGAGTTGTATGAGGTGTCGACCGGAAGTAGGAATTTTCGGGCATTGACCTTGCCGTCAACAATCCAGATGGGCAAAACATGGCTGTGTTTTGCTGCGGTGTTTGAGAGACTGCCGCCGATTATCTCCTCAATGGCGCCAATGCCTCGTCGCCCGATCAACAGAGCATCATAGAGGCCTTTTTTCGCCTCATGGATGATGTCAGCCGCCACCCCTGTTCGAGAGAGTTGAACCTGCCATGAAACTTGTTGGGCTTCGATTCCCCGGCGTCCCAATTGTAAGACCGCTTCTTCCATGAACCGTTTCGCTTTGTTGTAGCGGGCTCTTACCTCCGGAGGAAGACACAGGAGTCGATCACCTTCATCAATCCATTGTTCGTCAATTGGTGGAGGTGGGCTGGGTACCACATAGAGAAGGTGAACCGCAATATCGTCAAGATCGGTGAATAATTGGCCCAGATAGCGCAAGGCGTTGAAGCTGAAAACCGTGCCGTCAACTGCTGCAAGAATTTTACGTTCCATTGGCATTTCTCACAAAGATGTTGCTCTTGACCAGACGATCAAGCTCTGCAAATAAAACCGTCTTATCGATGGGTTTGCTGATATAACCGTCCATGCCCGCTTCCAGGCATCTATTCTGGTCTTCCCTCATGGCATGGGCGGTGATTGCCAGGATCGGAATATGTTGCGCGGTGTTTTTTTCCTGGGATCTGATGGCACGCGTTGTCTGAAGGCCATCCATAATCGGCATTTGGACGTCCATCAAGATGGCGGTAAAGGTTTCGTGGGCAAGGATTTTCAGCACCTCATCCCCGGAAGCCGCCACTGTTACATGAAAATCTTCGCCCTCCAGCAGGGTTCTGGCTAGTAGTTGATTAATAGGGTCGTCCTCTGCCAGCAGGATTCGCCGCTTCGTATTATGTTCATTCAACAGGTGCCTGGTTACTAAGGGGCGGTTTTCTGGTTCGATAGACGACCCTCGGATCACCACTCTAATGGCGTCAAGAAGCTCTGTGCCACTGATGGGTTTCATCAGGTAACCATCGATTCCCATTTTCTTGGAACGGCTAGCCTCCCCTCGGAGTCCGGACGAGGTCAGGAGGATGATCGGTGTTTTGGTAGTGGTTGGCGAGGCCTTCAGTTTTTCGGTTAAGGAAAAGCCATCAATCACCGGCATCTGGGCATCAAGGAGGAATAGATTGAACTCTCCGCTGTGAGCTTTTGCTAAGCCCACATCACCGTTTTCTGCAAGTTGGACTTCTGCGACATAGGGAGCGAGCAGTGATGAGATGACTTCTCGGTTCGACTCGTTATCGTCAACGACCAAGACTTTCAATGCCGAAATCTCTTTTTTGGTGGCGAGATCGAAGATGCACTCGCACGATTTCCCTTGAGCCAGTGGAATGTAAAAGTGGAAGGTAGAACCACGTCCCACTTCGCTTTCTGCTCGGATATCGCCCCCC
>VMSU01000208.1 GCA_013792005.1 Desulfobulbaceae bacterium | reverse complement strand
AGCAGGTAAGCGAGCCTGCGAGACTCCGAAAGGTGCGATATACAGGTAAGCGATCGAAGAGAGACTCCGAGGCGCGGGGTGTGTTTTGTGAGTGAGGCCATACATATGGTATGCCGAACGAGCAAAACCGCCACGCAACGCAGTAGATCGCACTTTTTGCGACGCCATCATACATAACTCTTGATCAACACATGGTGTCACCATACTTTCTCCCCTCCATTTTTTAGCATATAATTAATGTTTACGTTCTTTCAACAGAAATATGATCGGCTCGGCTGAATCTGAATTTCACTAAAATCTGTTCATCTTTTTTCACTGAGAGTTATCCCCTGTGAATAGTTGTCTCCTTTCAACTCTCCCATGGCGCGCTGTAATTCGGTATGGGCTATTTCGTAGTCCCATCGACTGACGACATGCACGGTTTCAGCCTTGGACAAGGTGCTCTGGGCTGCCAGTAGATCGGCAATGGTTCCGACGCCATTTTCATAGCGTTCCCGGGCCATGCGCAGGCTCTCTGTGGCATCGGCAAGCAGAGTGTCGGCAACGCCAATGGCCTCATGCTTTTCTCGGAGCCGCCAGTAAGAATCCCATACCTCCTGGCTGACTGACTGTTCGATCGTTACCCGTTCCGCTCTAACCGAGGAAAGTTCCGCCCGCTTTCGGTCAAGGGCATGGGACTTGGCAAAGCCCGAAAAAACTGGGATTTCCAGATTGACACCGGCGAACCAGTCCTGATCAGTGGGAGTAAAGGTGTCATCTCGATAACCATACTGTGCCTTGGCCGCCAATTTGGGGCCGAAGGCGCTCTTAGCTGCAGCCACTGATTGACCAGCCATTTCTTGATGTTGACGAGCGGCTCGAGTCTCCGGGCGATTATCCACTGCCTTATGAATAGCATCTTCTGCCAGGGTTGGCGGCAAGGCAGGAACCACAACCTGGGGCACCACGATTTCGATCTCCATTGCCACGGCCAAGCCCATGGCTTGATTCAGGTTGCCGCGTGCGATCTGAATCAAGCTGTCTCCTCTGACTCTGGACAGTATGGCATCTGACTTTTCGACCCGAGCCCGCAAGCTATCGGCAAGGGGTACATCCCCTGCAGCATGACGTTCTTCGGCCACACGAAGGTTTTCTACTGCCCGGTCCAGGGCCTTGCCGATGACTGCCCTGTTTTCAAGGGCAGCGGCCAGTCCGTAAAAGGCTCTGTGGGCGTTGAGAATGATATTCTGCTGCATGCGGGAACTTTCTTCCTTGGCAATTTTCTTGTTGGCCATGGCCGCCAATAGCTCTGCCCGCCTCTTGCCGCTGTCAAAGAGGATAAGGTGACCAATAATCCCAGATGACCAGTCATCGGTCGGGCCGATCATATCGGCCTTGTCTGGTAAGGACAATCCCTGGGGCAGAAAGGCATGGGTTTCGCGTCGGGCATAGCCGACCGCAAGATCAACCTGAGGGAAGTAAGGCGCGCGTTTTTCGCCGACTGCTTCACCGGCGGCGATGAGCCCTTGCCGAGCTGCTTCCTGTTGAGGGTTGCGGGCAATAGCAATCCGGATGCAGTCATCAAGCGAGAGCGGGCGCTGGATTGTGCTGGTTCCCGGTTTCTGTCCCAGCGCTGTCATTCCGGCAGTTGAGGAGCCTTCCGGGGTAATGGCAGCGTTATCTTCTGCCGACAAAGGCTTAATTGTCATCAGCATGGTGATCAGCACGACGCCTGCGATAAATTTGGGATTAGTCAATTTCTTCATCGGTATACCTCCAATCCTCAATTGAGGGTTTTCTTGAAACGACCGGCAGCCAGCCACAGGGTGATGACTCCCATGACTGCCAGGGCGAGCATCTGGGGCCAGAGGATGACAGGGCCGATCCCTTTGAGAAAGATGCCTCGGACAATGACCAGAAAATAGCGCAGAGGGTTCAGCACAGTGAGCCATTGCACGGCTATCGGCATATTGGCGATAGGAAACATGAAACCGGAGAGCAGCACCGCCGGAAAGTAGAAGAAAAATGTGCTCATCATCGCTTGTTGCTGGGTCTGACTGACTGTGGAGATAAAAAGGCCGATACCGAGAGTCGTCATCAGGTAGAGGCCGGTGGCGCCGAGCAGGAGCAGGAGGCTGCCCCGGATCGGCACCTCGAACCAGAAAACAGCGATCAGGGTGATCAGCAGCACGTCGGCAAAACCGATCAAAGCAAAGGGGACTGTCTTGCCCAGGATGAACTCTAACGGGGTAATGGGCGTGACCATAATCTGCTCCATGGTGCCAATCTCCTTTTCTCGCACCACGGCCATGCTGGTCAGCATCAAGGTAATCAGCATGACGATGATGGCGATGACGCCCGGCACATAGAAATTGCGGCTCTCGAGGTTTTCGTTAAACCAAGCCCTGGTGGCTAAATGTACTCCTCCTGGTTGTTGCACTAACCCTTTCAGTGCGATCAATTGGTGGTCCGCGATCTCTTCTGCATACCCGCCAACGATCTTGGCGCCGTAATTCAAGACGATTCCCGCGGTGTTGGAGTCGGAACCGTCGACAACAAGTTGTACCGCCGCCGTTCGCCCGGCCCCGATGGTGTCGGCAAAACCCTTGTTGATTCGAATCAGGGCCTGGGCCTCGCCCCGATCAATGAGCAGCGCTGCCCGGTCGACATGGTTGACATGTTCAATAACGTCAAAATACCCGGAGCCCGTAAAGCGGGAGATCAGTTCCCGACTGATGACTGAGTTATCACTATCCTGGACCACGGTGGCGATGTGCCGGACATCGGTAGTGACGGCGTAACCAAAGACCAGGACCTGGATAATCGGCATCATGAAAATGATCCCCTTCATCTTCGGGTCGCGAAAGACCTGGATGAATTCCTTGATCAGGATATGCTTGATTCGTTCGAACATCTCAGTCGAGCCTCTTGGTAAATTTCAGGTGGGCCACCATGAGGATCACCACGGCGAACAGGGTCAACAGCCCTGCCTCTACAGCCATGGTTTCCAGCCCCACCCCCTTGAGATAAATACCCTTGAGCAGGGTGACGAAATAGCGGGACGGAATCAGATGGGTCATAACCTGAAGAGGACGGGGCATGTTGGCAATGGAATACATGAAGCCCGAGAGCAGAAATGAGGGCAGGAAGGTAAGCACCATGGCCAACTGACTGGCAAGCAGTTGGCTCTTGGTAACGATGCTGATCACCATGCCGAGAGACAATGCGCCAACCAGAAAAATGGCCGCCATCCCGAAAAGAAGCCCAACGGAACCGCGCAGGGGGACATGAAAAAGGTATTGGCCCATGAGCACAGCCAACAGGACATCGAACATGCCGATGGCAAAGTAGGGCAGCAATTTGCCGATAATGAGTTCTCCGCCCTTGACCGGGGTGGCGATCAGTTGCTCCATGGTGCCCCGTTCCCACTCCCTGGCCACGGTCAGTGAAGTGAGGAGGGCAGCGATGACCATCATGATTACGGCGATCAAACCGGGGATGATGTAATTTTTCGACTGCATATCGCTGTTGAACCAGACCCTGGGCCGCAATTCTATGGGCGCCGAGGCCGAGGACACGCCATGCTGCTGCAAGGCGCGCAGGGTGATCTCTCTGGAAAAGGCCTGGATCGTCGCCTCGGCGTAACCGATGGCGATGGTGGCGGTATTGGAATCACTGCCATCCATGATCAATTGCACCTCTACCGGTTTGGTCTTACCAAGCTGTGCCGAGAAGTCAGCCGGGATGACAAGGGCGGCAAGGGTTTTTCCTTGATCGATGAGCCGCTCTCCCTCCCCGTAGGAAGTAACCGGTTGCACCGAAAAATAGACCGAGCCAGCGAAACGACTGACCAGTTCGCGGCTGGTTGACGAATTATCCTGATCCCAGACCGCGATGCCAACTCGATCTACATCCAGGGTCAAGGCATAGCCGAAGAGCACCAGGAGCAGCATGGGAATGACGATCGCCATGCCCAGGCTCCTGGGGTCGCGGATGATGTGCAGCCACTCCTTGCGGGCCATGGCCCCGGTTCGTTGCAGGTTCATGTCGTGACCTCAGTTTGTGCCGTCGATAGCCGATCACGGGCTTCAACCAGGGAGACAAAGACATCCTCCAGGGACGGGGTTATCGTCTCGATACTACTGACGTTAATGCCTCTGGTCGTCAGGTGGTCATGGATGGGCTGTCCCGCCTCGCCGGCATTGCCGGTAATAACGTGTAGCCCTTGGCCAAACAAGGCAACTTCCTTGATCAACGAAAGATCTTTAACACTGGCCATAGCTTCTTGAGGATGCTCGCAAATGACCTCTAGGATCTCATCCTGCATCAGCTCGGTTTTCAAGGTTTCCGGGGTGCCGCTGGCGATCAGCTCCCCCCGGTAGATCAGGCCGAGGCGATCACAGTATTCTGCCTCGTCCATATAATGGGTGGTGACGAAGATGGTCACTCCGCGACCTGCTAGTTCATAAATCAAGTCCCAGAATCGTCGGCGGCTGATCGGATCGACCCCTGAGGTCGGTTCATCAAGAAAGATGATTGGCGGCTCGTGCAGAATGGCGCAGCCTAAGGCCAGACGTTGTTTCCAGCCCCCGGAGAGAATGGCAGTCTTGGCCTTTTGATAATCGGTAAGCCCCGCCATTTCCAGCACCCACTCCTTGCGCTCTTTCTTCTTGTTCGCGGCGATGCGGTAGATGCCGCTATAGAAATTAATGTTCTCCTCCACTGTCAGGTCCCCGTACAGAGAGAATTTCTGGCTCATGTAGCCGATATGCTGTTTGATCTTTTCGGTATCACGACGGAGGTCAAAACCAGCCACCGTGCCGCTGCCGCCAGTCAAGGCAATGATGCCGCAGAGCATACGGATAGTCGTGGATTTACCGGCGCCGTTCGGTCCCAGAAAACCGTAGATCTCTCCCTTTGCCACCTCGAAGCTGACCTTGTTCACGGCAAAGAAATCGCCGTAGCGTTTCTCCAGTTCGTGGACCACGACCGCTTGTTGCGGACTATTAGGAAGGGTCATGGCGCTCATTTTCTTTATTCCCAGAAAGGGCAGAGACGAAGACATCCTCCAGGCTGGGCACAATCGGTCGGATCACTGACGGCCCCAGTCCGGATTGTTCCAGAGTATCAGTAATCCCCACTTGGTCTCCCTCCGGATTACTGGTGACTACATGGACCCGATCACCAAAGAGGCCAACACTATCGACGCTAAATTGATGCCGCAGGATTTTGGTGGCCTGCCGGGCATCGCGACATCGAACCTCAAGAATGCTGCCTTTCATCAGTTGTTTGACCTCTGCCGGGGTGCCAACGTGGAGTAACCGGCCTTGATGCATCAGGCCGATGCGGTTACAACGTTCCGCTTCATCAAGGTAGGCGGTCGAGACAAAGATCGTTACTTTCTCGGCCAGAAGCTGATATAGAATCCGCCAAAAATCCCGGCGCGATACCGGATCGACGCCATTGGTCGGCTCATCAAGGAAGAGAACCTTGGGGGTATGGATAAGGGCACAGGCCAAGCCCAACTTCTGCTTCATGCCGCCGGAGAGGTTGTCAGCCAATCGTTTTTTGAACGGGGTCAGATTGCTGAAGGCAAGGAGTGTGTCAATTTTGGCATCGCGGCCGCGGCGAGGCTCGCCGTAGAGATCGGCGTAGAAATGGATGTTTTCCAGCACTGAAAGGTCGGGGTAGAGGCCAAAACGCTGGCTCATATAGCCGATATCATCTTTGATTCTTTCGGCCTCACGCTGGATGTGGCGGCCCAGGACCCAGCCGTCCCCTCCATTTGGCTTCATGATGCCGGTAAGCAATCGCATGGTCGTGGTTTTTCCCGCCCCGTCCGGACCGACCAAGCCGAATATTTCACCGGGCATGACCTCCAGATCAAGACCATCAACGGCCCGGTTGGCGTCGAAGATTTTGGTCAATTTCTCCGTGCGGATGGCGCTCATGACTGTTACCTCGACTGGCTGATTCTGATTTCACCATCCACCGGCATGCCAGGTTTTAACTCCAGGTCGGGGTTGGGGATATCGACCTTGATCCGGTAGACCAACTTGACCCGTTCTCTTTCGGTCTGGACGTTCTTGGGAGTGAATTCGGCGCTGGCGGAGATAAATGAGATTGTGCCGAGGTATTTTTTGTCAGGATAGGTGTCGCTGGCAACTTCAACCTGTTGGCCGATTTTAATTCGCCCCAGATCAGTTTCCGCAATATAGGCGCGCAGCCAGACATTTTCGAGGGCAGCGATGGTCACCACTGGTGAACCCGGAGACACATATTCACCCACCTCAACGTGGTCACTGAGCACCACACCCGCTGTGGGAGCGCTGAGGGTGGCGTAGCCGAGACGAGTAGTCGCCATGGCCAGCGCCTCCTCTGCTTCGCGGACCTGGGCTTTAGCTCGATCGATGGTTTCCTGACGTGGTCCTTTAGTGACTAACGCCAAGCGTGCCTCAGCCTGAGCCAGGCTGGCTTTAGCCTGATCAATCTGTTCCTGGCGAGGACCTGCCGATACTAATTGCACGCGTTCATCGGCAACCCGTTGTTGCTCCATGGCGCTCAGATATTGACTTTTGACTTGTTCAAATTCACGAGGCGCAATGACTTCCCGCTCCAGCAATTGCTTTTGTCTGGTGTACTCGGCCTGCCAGCGCTCGAATACCGCGTTAGCTTGTTGGACCTGAGCTTGAGCTGTTTTGATTTCCTGGGGTCTTGAGCCGGCATTGAGTTCAGCAAGAACGGCACGGGCTCGGAGAGTCACGGCCTGGGCTTCGTTAATCTCATCTGGGCGTGAGCCGGACATCAGCTCGGCCAAGGTTGCCTTTGCTGCCTCGACTGCTGCCTGGCGAAGCTCCTTCTCATGTTGTAGTTCACTGTCTTCGAGGAGGGCGGTCGACTGACCACGGGTTATCGTTTCGCCTTCGGAGACCAGCCGCTGCAAAACCCGACCTCCGACTTTGAAGCTCAGTGAGGTGTCAATAACCTCAATAGTACCGGAAACCTTTATCTGTTCCGGGGTATCAACATTATGAGAAAGATACTTACTGGCCAAGACAACAAGGACGAGTAATGCCAGTGCCACAGGAACGATAATTTTCTTTTTCTTTTCCATTGCTAAGTCCTCTTTTTGTGAAAACTAATTCACATGATGGATAAAAAATTTTACTCCTTAATTGTTCCTAAAAAAAGCTCCCAGGATTCTGTCATATGCCGATCGAGATTAAATTGTCCTTCGCTCATATGCCAGAGAAGGGCAGCAGGTTGAATAATTCCAAAAAACATCGCCGCTAACGTTCTGGCCTCGATGTCATCTCTTAATTGTTTTTTGTCCTGTCCATCCCTGATGATGTCCTCGATTTCGGCAAGATACCCGGTTATGATGCGGTACATTTTTTGTCTCCGCTCTCGTTTTTGTCCCCACAATTCGTCGGAAAACACTATCTTCGGGATACCGTGTTCCTCGGCAATCAATCTGGCATGTAGACAAAGAAGTTCGTGCAATCGCTCAACCGCATCATCGCTCTGCTGCCTGACAAGTTCGACATTATGAAAAAGTTTGGTCCGAATCAACTCAAGAACGCCACTCATCATCGCATTCTTATTCTTAAAGTGCCGATAGAGCGCTGACGGCGTGAGTCCCATCTCTTTAGCAATATCTACGATATTAAGCTGCTTGATAGACTTGTCACTCAGCACCCGAAGCGCCGCCTCAACGATCTGTTCCTTTCGTATGTCAGTCGACATTTTCTCAGTAGACAACTGTAACCCTCCCTACTCACATGTGAATATAAATTCACATATAAATCACTTTAATATTTTTGTCAAAAAAATAATAAAAATTATTTGTAACTACACAGGTTAACGGTAATCAGTTATCGGTTTACGGTTAAAAGAATCATGATTAGTCATAAATCATCGTATGATACTCAATGTCAGTGTGTCCTCATCCATTGGCAGGACCCAATCACCGTCAACTGT
>VMSU01000207.1 GCA_013792005.1 Desulfobulbaceae bacterium | reverse complement strand
TGATAATAAATTTTTAAACGATATTCCTAACTTATGTCAACAATTAAACCATGAAACACCAGATGATATTATACGGAATTTAATGTACTCATTGAATAATGGTCCTGAATTTTTATCACGTATAGGCCAAGAGAATTCTTCATACTTTGATAATTGCATATCTCCTATTGAAACTGCAAAATATATTCTTGATGTTGCTAGGAACTGTTGAAACCTGTCAATAGGAAACATATGTAAATAGTGTGGAAAAACAGGAAGTTAAATTTTAATCTTTGTAGGATTCCGCTAGCATAAAGAGATCTCGTCAATTTTCATAGCTTCATAGCGGCTGTCCCTGACAATAGCGTATTTTCTCCAACCTAATAGGTGAGATTTTTGATTTCAATTAAAATATAAAGCGAGTAGTTATGTGCAATGTTTTTTTTGACCGACTTAAGGCGCTATTACCTCAAACGGTTAAGATGGAAATCAAAAGGCTGCTACAAAACACTTGGGAAACGGCATTGTATCGGCTTTCCCGCAACTCCACCTGTAAGGCAGGAGAGTTGCGCCACATTATTTTCGTGTGCAAAGGGAACATCTGTCGAAGCGCCTTTGCCGAATATTATCTAAGGTCAATTTGTTCTAAAAGAAGTTTCAATATTGAATCTTGCGGGCTCGACGTTGATCAGGGGATTTTTTCTCCAAAGGAAGCTGTGATCGTGGGCCAGGAGTTTGGGATTAAGCTTGAAGAACATTACTCTAAAGGGCTGGCCGCTTGCGAAATTGAGAACGCAGACTTGATTGTCCCTATGGAGTATGGCCAGTACATCCGGCTGGCTGCAATGTTGCCCAATCAGAGAGGAAAGATTAGGCTTCTGCGTGATTTTGCTCCTTGGCCTGACAGGATCACATGTAATATCAATGACCCTTTCGGTCTCGGAGAAGGTGAATTTCGTCGGTGTTTCCTAGTAATGGCAAAGGCACTTGACATGCTCCATATCCAAATGTCTCTTGCGGATAAACGACAACGATGAATCATTTGTACGCTCTGAAAGCCAAAGAAATATGGGCTTACATGAAAACTCAGGATGTCACTTTCTGGTTGATCAATATCTATTTGTTCTTGGAGTATGTACGGCCGCAGACTCTGTATCCGGTAATTGATGTATTGCCTTATTCCCAGATCATTATAGTTCTGACCCTGTGCCTTTTTCTACTCAGGGGGGCCTTTGATCTAGTTGGAAATCCCTTGAATAAGCTAGTCCTTCTTTATTCCTTGGTGGTTATTCTATCTTCCTTGTTTGCCATATCCCCGGACGAATCTTTCAAGAGTATTTCCATTTTTATGTCCTGGGTGCTCATTTATTTCCTGATCATCAATATAGTCAACACAGAGGAGCGATTTCTCATCTTCATTCTAGGGTTCTTCCTGTACAGCTTCAAAATGTCGCAATTCTCTTTTTTAAACTGGGTCGCTTCGGGCTTCAGTTTTATCCAAATTGGATCTGGTGGCGGACCTGGTTTGTTCAAGAACTCTGGAGAGTTCGGCATTCAAATGGTTATATTCCTTTCGCTTTCTGCAAGCTGCTTCGTAGCTTTGAAAGGGTATTGGTCACCAGTGAAAAAGGTGTTCTTTTTTCTTTTTCCGTTAACGGCTTTGACGGGGACGATCTCCTCGTCCTCTCGAGGCGCTTTGCTGGGTGTTGGAGGCGTACTTTTATCTCTGCTGTTGAAAAGCAGGCATAAGTTCAAGGGGCTTGTTAGCGTGGGCATGGTTGTCCTGCTTGTGTTTGCTTTTTTACCTGATCGGCAAATGGCAAGATTCCAGGCAGCAGGTACTGATGATGACTCTATTCGTCGCCTTGTTTTGTGGGAACAAGGTTTTGATTTGACCGATCGGTATCCTGTTTTAGGTGTCGGATACCACAATTGGCTGGTAGCGCTGGAAAAATTTTACCCGGATGCAAATCAGCAGGTCTGCCACAATGTGTTTATCGAGTGCGCTTCGGAACTTGGGTACACGGGGCTAATGGTTTTTCTTTTGATGATTGTTTTTACCTTTGTTAACAATGCTCAGACCCGTAGGTTGGCTTATCAATCTTCAATAAAGAATAGGTTTCTCTATTATATGGCCCATGGATTGGATAGCGCTTTAGTGGGATACTTAGTAAGCGGTTTTTTTGTCACTGTGCTGTATTACCCCTTTTTTTGGATTAATCTGGCAATGACGGTTTCTTTAAGGGAAGTTGCAAAGAAATGGTCTGTTTCTTTAGCAAACAATATTATAACCAACGACTGTAGCACGGCTACCTCTGCGATGTTGCATATGAATCAGACATCTTAAGCCTATGTCGCCTCTCATGAAAAAAACGTTATTGCTAGTGGCCAATTATGACTCAGGAGTTGGGTATGCCTGGTGGTTAATGGAAAGTTTTTGGGTCAAACTCGCAGAGCAGTATTGCCGCCAACACCAGGTTATACTCGCCTATCCCAGTATTAGCACACTGCCTCCAGCAATTGTTCAGGCTCCATTGCTGGTAATGGAACAGGATTTTAACGACTCGAGGTTTTATCAGGTTTTTTCCCAATGCCGATTTTTGCGCCGGAATAAAGTATATACAATCTATTTTTCCGATCAGCCGACATTTCATTGGCGCTACCCACTGTATCGACTTTTCGGAGTGCGATTAATCGTCGTTCATGACCATACACCTGGACTACGGACTCCTGTGAGGGGTCTAAAGGCCTGGCTTAAGCATTTGGCTCACCGGGTACCATGGTTGCCTGCTGACGGCTTTATTGGCGCCACAGAATTTGTGCGTCAACGTTTGATTAAAGTCAATTGCGTGGCTCAATCGAAGTGCTTCGCGGCCCCCAACGGTTTGCCCCCATTGGATCATTCGCTTAATGTTGTCGACCTCCACACTCTTTTCCAAATCCCGGCTGGAAGGAAAATACTGATCATGAGCGGCAGAGCCCATCGTTTCAAAGGAGTCGACTTCGTTTTGCGTTGCATGAAACACCTCCTCAGCAATGACCAAAAAAAGCTTCATTTTCTCTTTCTCGGAGACGGACCGGATCTGGAATTTTTTTTCGACATGAGTTCAGAAATGGGTATAACCAATTACTGTACCTTTGCCGGTCGGCGTCATGATGTGCCGGACCTGCTTGGTGGTGCCGATATCGCCATTCACCCTTCGCGAGGTGAAGTCGGATATTCGCTATCGATACTTGAATATATGCAGGCCGGGCTGCCGGTGGTTGTCCCTGATAACCCCTCTGTCTGTGCTGCAACAGAGCACAAGGAAAGTGGAATGATTTATGCGGAGGGAAATGTTCAGGCTGCTGCGGAAATACTGCAGCAGCTTGCAAATGATAACGCGTTGCGAACTAAGTTGGGATTCCGAGCAAGGATAGAAGTTAGAAAATATAACCTGGCGTTCAGTCATAGGGCACTGCTGGAGGCATTCGCAAAGATATACGACCGAAATGGAGTCCCATGCCTTTCTTCAGAGATACAATTATGACCACTGAAGGATCATCCTCGACGACTGGTTTCTGTCGTCTTGTGGGGCACTCGAGTATTTACGCAATGGGTAATATAGCGAGGCAACTTGCGGGTTTTCTCATGCTGCCGGTTTATACTCGTTACCTCACTCCAGCAGACTACGGAGTCGTGGGTTTGATTACCTTCGCATTGAGCTTGGCCGAGGTGCTTTTTGGCGCGCGACTTGGCCAAGCAATACCTAAATACTACTTTGACGCACATGGAAAGCTGAATAAAAATAAGGTTATCTCGACAGCTATGATCATTACCGGCGTACTTAGTGCCGGAACGTCGTTTGCCTTAGTTCTGCTTCGTGTCCCCGCATCGCAGGGCCTCTTTGGCACATCAGAATACGCTTCAATCGTTGGTCTATTTGCCCCGCAGATGATTACTCTTGCAATGGAGTCCTATTGTCTATTGTTTATACGTCTCCAGGAGCGCCCATGGCTATTTGTCAGCTTGTCGCTTGGGAAATTAGTGTTGCAATTGTCCATGAACATTTGGTTGGTGGTGTATAAAGGCATGGGAGTTATGGGTATTGCCATTAGCTCCATATCTGTCTCCAGTTTCGTTGTCCTTATACTGTTATTTTACACCTTGAGGCAAGTCGGTTGGCGGTTTGATAGGGATTTGGCTCGCCAGATGCTAAAATACTGTTGGCCGTTATGGATCTCTGGGTTTGCCGGTCTTTATATTGGTTCGGCGAATCGGTATTACTTGCGCATTTTCACTTCGCTGGATGCAGTTGGGTTGTTTGAGCTGGCTACAAAATTTAGCGCTGTTATTCCACTGCTTATATGGGATCCTTTCATGCAATACTGGCAGATAGAGCGTTTTAAGTATTATCAACGTGGGAATGCTGAGCCAGTTTATCAGAAGGTATTTCTCGTCATGAGTACCCTGATGGTGCTAACTGCGCTTACAGTCGGTATTTTGGCTGGCCCAGTGATTCGGTTCATGTCCGATGCAAAATTTTATCCCGCTGTTTATGCAGTCCCTTTCCTTGCGTTTGATGTTGTTTTTGACAAGTTGGCTCTTTATTTCAATTTCAGTTGGCTTGTGACTGGGAAGACAGGATGGATTGGCCGTAATAATTATTTAATTGCAGCTATTATTACAGTTTTTTACCTTTCTTTAATTCCTCTCGCTGGGTACATTGGAGCCGCTTTGGCCATAATGCTCGCCCATGCGGCTCAACTTTTAATTGTTCATCGAGCGTCAGCCAGATTTTACGACATGAAAATTTTGTTGAAACCGTTTTGGGTTACTGTTGCTATATCAGCGTTCGCCTGCTGGATGGCAAATGGATTGATGGCACGAGATATTTTGTGGGAAGATTTGGTTGCAAAAATATTCATTCTTTTATTTGCATGGGCATTTATTTTAATGCCAATAATGAGGAATCGGGACAATAGGCAATACATAACCCGGATTGTCAGCATGTTTTTAAAAATAAAATAATATTTTGTCTATTGAAGGGTGTTGAAAAGTGGTACGTGGTCACAGGGTAAACTAGCTGAAATTATTATATATTTTTCCCCTGCTTTTTGAGAAGAAATTCATAACTATTTGAAAATGCGTCATTCATGAATATAGCCACTTTTCTGCAAATATTTTTTTCTTAATCATTTCAGCGTATTGAAAATATTCTACCCTGTGACCACATACGAAAAGTGTTTCAGGGAAAAAGAGGCCCAGGCCGTAATAGGCTAATTTTATAGCAATAATTAAAGTCATTTCTTTTTAGCTTACAGCAAAATAGCCCAACTTCTATTAGAAAGCCTCCAGTTAATGCTTTGGAATCGTTATGGAAGTTTACGTATACGTTGCGTTTCAACATGCTTTTGTGTCCTAACACTATAATATTACTGCAAAAGTGGCGATCTTTTCAACACCCTTTATTGGTATCCAAGAAGGTTAAAAACACCGGCTTCAGCCTGGCGAATTCCCAAAAGGAATTAAGAGAAACCGAGTTTTATTTCTTGCCACGCGCGTTTTGCTTGGTGAAAGGGGGTGGCGTCTTTAGGGAATCTTGAAATTTAGGCCAAAGAGGAATCAGTGGCACTATTGTTAATTCTTAGCACAGAGGACAGACTCAATTTCCATCCTCTCATTTTTGGCTCTTGCCGTTTGTCCGCTTTTTTCTGCGGCATTCGGCAGTTTTTTACTGATTTCTCCGCTTGTAGGCAGACTTCACCCACTTGCCACAAGGAGTATCCCCATCCTATCCATATTGTAAGCCAGGTTGCGCAAGCCAATTTTTGCCCTTGCTCGGGCAATTCCGATCGTGCGCAGCAACAAATTCCCGGCTCTTTGTGCCATCATACCAAAGACATGCTCAACGCGAGAACGAATCTTGGACCTAGTCTTGTTGCCCTCCTGTTCTCGTTGCGTCAACTTGCGAGTTCCGCTTCCTTTTCGCTGAATATGCTCGCGAAAGCCTGTTTTCTTCAGGACTTCCAGACGGGCGGCAGATCGATAAGCAGAATCTGCCCAAACATCCTTGCTTGTATTGTTGGCAAGTATGTCCTCAAAAACATTGCTATCGTGCTGGGCAGCGTCCGTAACGGCATATCCACGGATCAGCTTGTGTTTCACGTCTACCGAAATGTGATTCTTGTACTCGTAGAAAGTTTTTCTGTTCTTTTTGGTCCAACGAGCGTCTACGTCCTTTTTTCTTCGCTTGTTTTCTGGCCAATCTTCCGGGGGCTTTCCCTCTTTCATTTTGGCATTCTCTTCCCGACTATTTCGCTGTTTGGGTACGTTTACCATGCTGGCATCGACTATCTGTCCCCTCATAGCTATCAAGCCGTTGCTCTAGAGTTGAGTGTCGAAGAAAGTAAACAGCTCCTCAACTATTCCTGCCTTAATCAGGTCTTCCCGAAAGCGCCAGATTGTTGTGGCATCAGGAACCTTGCTGCTGATATGCAAACCAAGAAAGCGCCCGAAAGAATGTCGGTCCAATATCTGGAACTCGGTCGCGTCATCCGACAGGTTGTACAGCGATTGAAGAATGAGCGTTTTAAACAACAAGATAACATCGTAGCCCTTTGGGCCAACATTGGACTGACGGTTCTTATCCCGAGCTTTTTCAAGACTAGGACGAAAAATCTCCCAGTCGACCACATCATTTATCTTGGTAAGCGGGTCGCCATTCTTGTCAATTTGATGAAGACGGTCCTCGAAATCAAAAAATCCTGTCTGAAACATGCTGGTCTCCTTCCGATATGCTAGGTGGCTGTTTGGCAATGACGCAGCTACAGTAACATATTTACGTAAAATCAGCTAGTTGCAATGTTATTTGCGGCCAAATTACTGCAGCTAATTTTCAAGAAACCCTTTAGTCGTCATCACCAAGCAGCGCAAACCCACCTAATTCAGTAGGTGGTAGTTCAGTTTCTATTTGGGATTAATTCATTTATGGCAAAAATTTTATTGGTATTATCAAAATCTCCATTTCCAGAACGTTCGGATGGTATAACAATACGCCTCAATCCAATTTTTAAATATCTTGGGGGACGCCACGATGTTGACCTGGTGATCGCCTGTGATCCTCGTAAGCGACGAATATATCGTGCACAAGAGGCTAGGCAATTTTGTAATTCAGTGACTGAATTTAATTATGATTCTAAAATCACTATTCTTCAAAAAATACAAACATCAATCGACCTCTTGTCCCCCAAAAGAGCCCCTTTTGAGGCAATAAAGTTCTGGAATAGAAGGCTGGCTAAGAGGGTACAGGAAAAATTGGCTAGTACCTCTTATGATGCTGTTATATTGACGGGAGATCTCGCTGATGTAGCATCAATGTTAATGTCTTTAACCGAATCACTGCCTCGTATAATTATAGAATGGACAGATTCTCCTTCGCTTCATATGTATCGTAGGATAATTGATTGCAATATTTTTTGTTATTTTTTTCGTAAGTATAGAGTTTTATTAATGAAAAGATGGGAGCGTTACGTTAACCATATTTGTGATGCGGCTGTTTATGTTACAAAAACTGATGCTATGTTTGTAAATGGTGATTTTTGTAATAATATTCATATTGTTGCAAATGGAATCGTAGATTGTGATGATAATCACGATAAGATCATTACCATTAATAAAGACAAAGATATTTTTTTGGGATTTTTGGGGAATATGGGATACGCTGCAAATGTTGCAGCTGCGCTCAGATTGTATGAGCATATTTTTCTTCCCCTAAGAAAGGAGTTTCGGAATTTAAAATTACGAATAATTGGCAGGGCGCCAACCGAAGAAATTCTATCATTAAACTCTGAAGATGTAATTGTCACTGGAGAGGTAGAGTCCATTTGGCCACATATTTATGATACGGATATTTTTGTTTTTCCTATGACAATTGGGGCGGGTTTACAAAACAAGTTGCTCGAGGCCATGCATGCTGCGAAGCCAGTAGTTGCGAGCACAATTTGCACTGGAGGGTTGGATATCGATGGTGCTGCCGCCGCGACAATCACTGCCGACACTAACCAGGAATTGTGTAACGCAGTGCGAATACTGATTATTTCTCCGGAAAGGAGGTCACTAATGGGCCAAGCTGCCCGCAGCTATGTTCAGAATTATGATTGGAGAGTTTTACTTCCAAAGTATGAAAATGTTGTCCTGGGGCGTTAGGCGCATGTCGCAATCAACGCCAATAATTAAAAACTGCCGTTGAACGTGGAAGGATAAAGTTAATATGCAAGGTACGCGTTTGTCGTATGTGTTGCGAGAGAGTTTGGGCAATATTTTTCGTGAGATCAAAGTTGCGCTTACACCGGTACCTCGGCCTGATAAGTGGCTCTTTTTGGTCGGTTGCTACAATTCTGGGACTACGCTGCTTGCAGAAATTTTAGGACGCCATCCTGACATATCTGGGTTGCCAACCGAAGGGCACTTTATCACTGATCAATTCGTCAAGGACTTCGAGGTGGGGTTGCCCCGGATGTGGGCTGGACGGGAAGAACTCTTTCGGCTTACTGAAACGGATGATGGTCCTGATCCTATACGAATTAAAAAAGAGTGGGGTATGCGCCTTGATCTGACGAGGCCTGTCCTGCTAGAAAAATCTCCCCCCAATAGTGTGCGCACCAGGTGGTTGAACCAGCATTTTATTCCAGCCTATTTTGTTGCTATTGTTAGAAATGGATATGCTGTGGCTGAAGGGATTTCCCGAAAGGGGGATCCCAAGCACCTGCGAGATGGTTGGCCTGTGGAGCAGAGCGCTTGGCAATGGAGGCGTACCAACGAGGTCCTGGAAGAAGATGCGACTTATCTTCCAAATTTTATGTGGCTCAAGTACGAAGATTTGGTCTGTGATCCTCTGACTGAGTTGAACCGAATTGCGTCGTTTGTAGGACTTCGCCCTTTCGATGGGTTCGATTCAGGAAAAGATTTCTCTATTCATGAGCGTAAGGAATCTCTTAAGGATCTGAATGCGGAAAGCATCTGTCGTCTCACCCCCGGGCAGATAAATCTAATTAATAGTGTGGCCAAGGGCACACTGACCCGCTTCGGTTACCCTTTGCTCCCTAGGAGGGCTTAAAGATGATGGGTCCCATCATGGGCAAATAACAATTGGAAATTATTGTGAAAGGTTTCAGTGTTATGTGTAATTTGTTAGAAAAAATCAGGAAGGTTGATTTGCTATCGGCCAAAGGGCGTAGGCATTTCATCTCCAAGATTCTTCAAGAAACAGCTCGCCGCACTGGAGAAAGTTTTGGTGGACCCGATTCCGCGATTTTGGTCCTGACCAACAGGTGTAATGCTCGCTGTGTTCATTGTCACAGTTGGAAAATGAAGTCAACCGGAAAGGAGTTAAGTGACGGTGAATGGAAAAAAACATTGGATGAATTGTACCGATGGGTTGGGGCAATAGATCTTGCCATCACGGGAGGAGAAACACTTTTGCGGCCTGGGGCAATTGATATTGCAGAGCATGCGGCAAGCCTTGGTTTTTGGGTTGATTATTTGACAAATGGGTACATAATGAACCGGGAGAATGCTGCTCGTTTAGTTGACAGTGGTGTCAGTCGTATCAATATCTCTTTGGATGGTAGTACGCCAGAAATTCATAATGCTGTTCGAGGGAGAGATGATTTTTTCGATCAATCGATTAATGCTTTGAAGATGCTTGTCAGTGAGCGAGATAAGCAGCAGAGAGATGTTCAAATATGGGGTAAGACTACGATCATGAACATTAATGTCGGGGATCTGCCAAATATCATTGAATTGGCGGCGGGAATTGGCTTAAATGGCGTTTTGTTTCAAGCCCTTGAGCCTATTTACTATTCAGAAGAATTGACAGATCCAAAATGGTATCAGAAAAATCCTCTTTGGGTAAAAGATTTATCTGTGGTCAGTAATAGTCTGCAAAGGTTACGGGAACAGAAGGAGGAGGGATTTCCTGTTGCCAATACTTTTGAAAGTCTTGAAATGATAAGAGAATACTTCAGGGATCCTGAGGGCCTTTCGTTTAAGGTGCATTCCCATGAGTACAACAAAAAAAAACCTGATTGCACGTCATGGTATAAAGGGCTTCAGTTTATGCCTGACGGGGGTATGAAAATGTGTTTATGGATGGAGCCCTTTGCAAATGCCCGGGAAGGGAGTTTCCGACAAGCGTGGCGCAATAGAAAAAAATGCTGGAAGGAGAATTGTGCCATGATGCAGAGAAGTGATGAAAAAGACCTTGATACATGAGTGTTCGTAAATGGAGTCTCACCGATGGACGATCAGAAACAACCAATGCGTTTTGCGAAAATACGATTATCACGAAACATTGCTTGAGTTTTAGATGTTTGAAAATTTAAAAGAAGATATCAGGACTAATGGCGGATATAAAGGGCAGAAAAAATTTTTCGAAATTCTTTGGCTTTATGCGACGAAGCCTCAGCTTTGGGCTATAACAGAATATAGATTCCGCAGGTGGGCTGACACATGTATTTTCAACATCCCTTTGTTAGGATTTTTTTTATTTATTCCTTACCGCTGTATCGTTTCAAATCTGATTTTTATCTTGACCTCCATGGAAATCAGCGTTGGCACTGAAATCGGACCAGGAATAGACATCGCTCATTGCGGGGGCCAGGTTGTCGTCGCAAAAAAAATTGGTCGAAAT
Organism: Desulfobulbaceae bacterium; assembly: GCA_013792005.1. Lineage (NCBI taxonomy): Bacteria > Pseudomonadati > Thermodesulfobacteriota > Desulfobulbia > Desulfobulbales > Desulfobulbaceae > Desulfobulbaceae bacterium. Next base: position 663 of record VMSU01000207.1, on the reverse strand, counting down.
TGTTTTTTCGGGCAGGGTATTACAATAGGTTCTGGGAAGGGGGGGTATCCGGAGATAGGCGACAGAGTTGTTATGCATGCTGGTTGCCGAATATTCGGGGGCATACGCATTGGAGATAATGTAATTATTGGCGCGAATTCTGTCGTGCATCGCGATGTTCCTAGCAATGTGGTAGTCGGGGGTATTCCTGCTGTGATTATAAAAAAAAATGATGTATCTATGCCAGGAGAATAATCGCTTTTATTTCCTTAGTGACTTGCTGGCGGGCTGAACCAAAGGATGAACAAAAAAAAATTTATCGATATATTATTTTGGGCTGATATCAATCCACTGAAACGAGGGTCTTTTGAAGATTTCATTTGTGGACTTGCCACGGAATGTAACAAAAGAAACATAAATATCAATTTTTTGTTTGGTAGTAAAATTAGCAAGGCTGTTGAAAAAGTATTTCATGATAATCAGGTGAGTTACATTTTACTTCCAGATCATGATATTTCCTCTGTCTTTGCACTTGCAAAAATTTTGAAAAAAAACAAGCCTAAAATGATTCACTTTCATTTCATCGGGCCAGGAAGTCCGCTTGTTCCAATAGCACTTCTGTTGGGCGTGAAAAGAATCATCATGACCGATCATACATCTCGTCTAGTGAATAATGTAACTACT